>NZ_JAUBUB010000019.1:27110-71016 GCF_036705265.1 Microcoleus sp. B4-C2 | reverse complement strand
GTATTTTAAAGTCCCAAAAGCCTTTCGACCCCAATTATTTACTTGCTACCCCTTGACAGTTCAAGACAGTATCTACAAAATTCATACAAGTCTCAATCAGGCCGGACATGATATCATTTTTAAGCAAATCGATCTGGAGACAAAAGCTCGATCGCCCTATCTTCTTCTCCCCCCGCCCAATTAGCAAATCGCTCAGCCAAAGCAGGTACAATAGCCAAAGGATTGCTGAGACCCGAAAAAACGTTCAATCCAGGGCGATCGGCGATCGGCCCCACTACAGGCAAATTATCAGCGCTAAATGCCACACTACACTCGTGCCAAGTTGCAGGTAAACCTGCCAAATCAGGCAAAACCTTGCCGATTCCTGCACGAATTGCCGTTTCGCTGGTTTCTCGATCGACTTTAGCATTCAAATCGCTCAAAGTGCGCGACAATTGCCCGATCCGCAAACTGCCATCATTAAATTGAATGGCACCCGAATCTAAAATCGGCGACAGCAACTCTTTACCAGGTTCATCCCAAAGAAAATCCACCTCATTTCTAGTCGATTCAGCTTCCAATTCAAAACGTTTTAATACCGCAGGCATCACCAAAGTTCTGAGTTTCAAATCCACAGGTGCAGTTTCCAAAATCTCCGTGCGAGTAAAATAAACTCCCACAGAAACACCAGCGGCTTTCAGTAAACTCCGACTCCAACCTCCAGCACAAATAACCGTATTTTCGCAGGCATAACTTTCCTGTACCGTCTTAACTCCCGAAATCCGATTTCCCTCTTCTATAAACCCAATTACTTCAGCAAATTCTATAGTTCCTCCCAACCGCAGAAACCCTTGACAATAAGCTTTATTTGTGGCATTCGGCGAAATGTGACCGTGACGCACAGTCAGAGCTCCGGCGATCGCGCTTTTATTCAACAAAGGTTCCAACTCGCCAGCTTCTGCAACACTCAAAAGCTGCGGAACGATCGCAAATTGCGCGTAATTAGCCGCCACTTTTTCTACATCATTGCCCGCATCAATTGTCAGCAACAAATCCAACTCGCGAAACTCAGTATCAGCATCTAATTGGGCCGATAAATGGCGGTGGCGTTCGATACCTTCCCGACACAATTGCCGAGTTAAATCAGTCGTTCCCGACCAATAAGCCAAGCCGCCATAACTAAAACGAGTAGCGTTTTGCATGGTAGCATCTCGTTCCAAAAGCAGCACAGCAAAACCTTTTTTTGCCAGTTCGTAACTCAGTGACGCACCCGTAATGCCACCGCCGACAACAATCCAATCGTAACTTTTCATGGGCAACTCAAAGGGAAGGAAAATATCATGCTTAGATTTTAGCTTAGTTTTTTCGGAACAAATCGAAAAACCTCTACCTACAGGAAGAGGCTGTCTGCGATCGCCCTAACTGAAACTTCCACCCGTCGGGAGATGTTTGCGTAGAGATATTTTTCGTTCAATAGTAGGAATTAGAGTCAGCAAAAAATTAGAAATACCAGAGAGGTTTTTATGAGTATCGACAAACCAGGCAAAGATATGGAGCGCACGGTCAATCCGGGCGATCGTATTTCCGACAAACCGCAAACCATTGAAGAAAAAGCGCAGCAACTGGCGGTAGACCACGTACCCGACATCGTGGGAGATGTTGTTACAGTTCCAACTTATGTAATCGTCGAAGAACCCGATGGGGAAAAGAAAGCTTTGCACCACGTCAAAGACGCCGACGAAATTTCTGACGTAATTCGGCAGGCCCGCGTTGACGAAAATGGCGAACGGGTTTGGGATTAAGTTCAATCCAATAAAAACGGGTTTTTTGTACAAAAGTTATCGTAGAAATCATGGAAACAAATCCCAGAAATAGTACGCCCTATCCCAATCTTCCGCCGATTCTAGAAAGTGACGACACAGAGTACCGCGATGCTGGCATTACAAGTACAGTTTCAGTTGCAGGTCATCCCCTCCACCCAGTGCTGATCGTGTTTCCGGTAGCCTTTTTAGTAGGAGCCGCCGGCACGGATATCGGTTATTGGCTGACAAGCGATCCGTTTTGGGCGAGAGCTTCGGTTTGGCTGATTGGTGCTGGTTTTGCTGCGGGGATTTTGGCGGGAATCACGGGCTTTTTAGATTTTTTCAAAATAAAAAGAGTGCGCGATCGCAGTGCCGGTTGGTTGCACATGGGCGGCAATGTGGCGGCTTTGGTACTTTCCCTGATTAACTTGCTGTTGCGACAAGGAAATCCGGCTGAGCCGATCGTATACACAGGTTTAGCAATATCGATCGTCGTTGCGACCTTGCTGGGCGTTACAGGCTGGTTTGGCGGCGAACTAAGTTTTCGCCATAAAATCGGCGTCATTGGCCCTACAAGTCATAATTCTTAGGTTTGTGACCGTTTGTAGTAGGGACTTCAGTCCCTCTTGATTTGACACTTTAGCACTAAAGTCTTGACTACAAACTTAAAGATTGTCCCAGCCAATTGAGATAAGCATCGCTGCCAGCAATAATAGGAATAGCAATAATTTCGGGAACTTCATAGGAATGGAGTTCCTGAACTTTTGTTTTTAAAGCATCAAATTTAGCCAAATCAGTTTTAATCAGCAACTGCCACTCTGACTCGGAATGAATCTCGCCTTGCCAACTATAAATCGAGCGAATTGGTGACAAACTCACACAAGCAGCCAGCTTGTTTTCAACTAGAGATTTCGCGAGATTCTCCGCTTCCGCCTCCGATGCCGCAGTTACCAGCACCACCCCAAAATTAATTGTCATAGTAATCAGTGAACAGTCAATCGATTTTAGATTTTAGATTTTAGATTTTAGATTTTAGCATTGACTTGCGCGAGATAAATTCGGGGGATCCTTTATCGGATACAGGTTTTTTATTTCTGGACAGATGAATCACGTGGCGGGTATCCTGGATGCTTGATTGTCAACAGTCAACAGTCAACAGTCAACAATCAACCGTTAATCTCATTAACTTCCCAAGAATTGACTCTGCCAGCCCCAGCTAAGGAAAAATAGCGCCTAGTAGATTCCGGCAAAATAGCTCCCGTCAACAAAGCATTATCTAAATTAGTTCCTATTAACGTCGCCTCGCTCAAATCTGCCGCCATCAAATCTGCTTGACACAACTTTGCCCAATTCAGATTTGCCCCTCTCAAACAACTTCCCCTCAACTTAGCCCCGGTTAAGTTTGCACCCGCCAACTTCACCCCACGCAACTGAGCCGCGCTGAAATTCGCCCCCGCCAAATTCGAGCCTTCCAAATTAGCTCCCATGAGTTTAGCTTCGCTCACGTTGACGCCGCTCAAATCTACACCGCAAAGATTCACCCCTGTCAACTGCGCTCGTCGCAGACTGACTCCGGTTAATTGAGCTCCAAAAAGTTTTGCACTATTGAGCCTTGCACCGTAAAGGTTGGCCCACTTAAAATTAGCTCCCGTCAGATTCGCGCCCAGCAAGTTAACTAATTGCAAGTCGGCGCTGCACAAATTGGCATTCCACAACACAGCACCCCGCAGGTTTGCGCCAGTTAAAGTTGCGCCGCTTAACTTTACCTTGGGCATTTTTGCTTTTACCAAAAAAGCTCCACTCAAATTAGCTTTTGTCAAATCTGCACCAGAGAGTTGGGTTTCACCCATTTTGGCAAAACTCAGATTTGTTCTGTGCATCTGTGCATCTTTGAGTGTTGCTTTGGTGAGAAACGCCCTACTGAGGTTCGCTCCGGAAAGATTAGCTCGCGAAAGGTTGACTCCGATTAAGATTGCTCCGCTGAGGTCTTTCCCGCTGAGGTCGGCTCCAGTAAAGTCTCTTTCTCCTTTTTCGTAATTATTGAGCAGTTCGCTAACTTCCATAGGGCATCATACCTTCTATGATTGGGGGGTTTCGATCCAGAAATCTTTACTGTTAAGGTTGTTTCAGAAAGGAAACTGTTTCAGAAAGGAAACTGTTTTAGCGTTTGCCTCAAACGGTATAAATTTCATTAACATCACTTTCTGTTTAAAGGCAATCTCTTAATAAAGATTTTATATCTTCCTCGCGGTAGCGATCCCAGTTTCGGTATTTTTGAATTAAAAATTAATGTTTCTTGACATAGATAGTCATTCCTTAACGATCGACCGTTATTCGCAACTTCAGACGCAGCGTGCCCTTGAATCCTGCAGGAGGTTGCCAGGAACTCAAGGCCCTCTTGAGAGCCTCTACGGCGTCTGTTGCTTGCAGCGTCGAGGTTTTAGTGTCGAGCGCCAATCGGGCAACGCGGCCGTCTTGTACCAATAACTTCCACACCGTTTCACCGCTAACCCCCGCCGGGAGATTAACAGATTGCAGGTATTGACTCAAAGCCGCGATCGCCTCGGCATCCAACCCTTCGACGCTAACTACTTGGAGGCGAGAAGCCAAAGGCTTCGGGCGTTGCAACTCACCGTAACCTTGCTGCGGCGCCATAGCAGGAGCTGGACTCACCGGTGCCGAGTTGCGAGTCGAGGTAACGCTGCGAGTGCCGCCTCTAGTTGGCTCTGCCGCTCCCGACTCGAAAATACCCTCATAGCTGACACCCTGCGGCAATTCCACAGGCACTTGCACGCGGCGACGAGATCCATCTGGTTCCACTCGCACTTCTTCGCTCACAGCCACAAAAGCCGTGTATTCCGACAGCAAGCGATAAGTCAGAGCAGTATTAGTCACAGCTTCCACTAGAGATTTAGTCTCGCCACCAAACATTTGATTCATTAAATCTTTAATGCGCGATCGCCCCCAAAGTTGAGCTACCGCCGGATTGCCAAAATCCGTAGCGGTTGCTGCGACGGAAGTAGACTCTCGCTGCCGCCCGCCGGATTGAGCAAAATTAACCGGTAAAACTTGCTCGTAAGCTTTGCCGCCCGCCAGAGTGCCGCGGATGCGAAGTTGGCCGGGGGCTCGATCGCTCTTTTTGCCAAACAAAACCAGCGGCCCACTCGCAAACAAGTCTGGGGGCGCGATCGGATAAATCTCCGGTTTTTCCCCCACTCCTTCCCAACTAATTTGAATATTAGTCAATACCGGACGATTAATTTCACGAAAAAACTTTTCTGTCGCTTCTGCCGACGGTTCATCTTGACGAATTACTTGAGAAGTGCCTCTTCCCACTTCCGCCAAACGGTTGAGCAAAAACCGATTCACCGAACCGCCAACACCAAAACTATAAAGTCGATTTCCTGGTTTCAGACTCTGCTGAACCAGAGCCAGCACTTCATTTTCATTACCAATGTAACCATCCGTAATTAATACAATACTCCGCAGCCTTCCCGTAGCCGCCGCCGGAAAATTCATCACTGCTTGAAGGCCGTTAAGCAGTTCACTGCCTCCGTTAGCCTGCAACTTTTCGATATAATTAATTGCGCTTTGTCGATTTTCTGCCGTATTCGCTAAAGGAGTAGTTGAAAGCGCTTGCGTAGTATTGGCAAAATCAATAATAGTAAAAGTATCGTTGGAATTCAATCCTTGAATAAAGCGGCGCATCAACTCCTTAGATTTTGCCAGCGGTTCGCCCTTTTGAGAACCGGAAGTATCCATCAGAAACACGACATCTTTAGGTACAATTTCATTAGTTTTGTAATTTAATGCCGGAATTAAATAAGTAGCAAAATGACCGCCCCGCTGGTCGGATTGAGTCAAGACAGTTGCGCGCGTATTTTCGCCCGCCACTCGATAGCGCAAAATTAAATCTTTATTGGGAATTGTGTCAGAATTGGCTAATTGGACTTGCACAATATTTCCCCTGCGGTCAGTTGTAATTTGATGGGAAGTAGAGCGGACATCGCCGATCGCAACTCCGGCATCTATTTCTACCGAAACAGCAATATTGTGACCCGATCGCGTTCCCGGAGGCAAAACAGGCGGGTTAATGCGATCGCCCCCCCTTACTAAGGGGGGGTTGGGGGGGGTCGTATTTCCCGAAATATAGCGAGGCCCTACCACCATTGGAAACACAAATTCGTAATCGCCGCCGACAAATTTGAGACTTTCGGTGTAGCGAATCGTAACTTCAATTTTTTCTCCCGGTTTGATATTAGCCAGAGACTGAGTAAAAATATTGGATCGTTCTTGTTCCAACAAACCTGCACTCCGGCCTTGCTTTCTGGCTTGTTCGTACATTTCCAAAGCTTCCTCGCGGCGTTTGATATCCGCTTTAATAGTTCGTGAGCCTATTTTAATTTCCATATCATCTACCGCCGCTTCGTCGGGCAAAGGAAATACATAAACAGCTTCTATAGATTCGGGAAAAGGATTTTCAAACTTCTGAACAACTTCGACGCGGGAGATATTGCCAGCTATTTTGGCTTTAACTTCAGTCTGTTTCAGAGGAAAGACTTGTTCTGGCGTCGTGTTGGGAGTTTTGACGAACAAACCGCCGACTGGACAGGGAGTTTCGGGCGATCGTCCGCCATTGCAATTAACATCGTTACTAGCGATGATTTTCGGCGACACAGACGAATAATTTTCCCCAGGCTCTTTTGCCCGCGCTGCATTGGGAGCGCCCCACGCGCCACACTCGTTAGCGAAGCCCTCGAAGAGGAGCGCAGCGAGCAATGCCATACCAGTACAAAGCAACCGTTGAGGGGAGAGAACGCAGACAAACTTCATAGCTGTTGTTTTTTAGCAGACTTGAGGTGCTTTGTTTACCATGACTTTACGATTGCCGAAACGTTCCTGAGTTAGCTTTTTGGGAAAAATGACTGAGCGCGTAGGGCTGATTTTAGATTTTAGATTTTAGATTAACTCTACAGGCGCTCATGGGGGAGTGGAACTTTTGTCTAGATTGCTGTGGGCTTGCATCTGTATTTGGGTGAGGTCGGTTGGGGCGATCGTCCGCGAACCCAACCTAGAAGATTGTATGATAGTTAAATAATTAAATAACTCTAACCTCAACCTCTCAATCTCTAATAAATTGAAAAAGCCATGAATTTTATTAACCCCAAAACCGACTTTGCATTTAAAAAAATCTTCGGCTCGGCTGACAGCAAAGACATTTTGATTAGCTTCTTAAATGCCATCCTCTACGAAGCGCAGCCAGTTATCGAAGATTTAGAAATTCTTGACCCTTATTTAGCTCCCAAAATCAAAGGAGTCAAAGATACTTACTTGGATGTTAAAGCAAAAATTGGTGGTAGCAAAACTGTGATCATTGAAATGCAGGTATTGAATGTAGAATCCTTTGAGAAACGGATTTTATACAATGCTACCAAAGCTTACTCAGTGCAATTAAAAAGCGGAGAAAACTACAACCTGTTAAATCCCGTGATTGCCTTGACGATTACAGATTTCCAAATGTTTGAGCATCTGGAAACAGTAATTTCGCGGTTTTGTATCAAAGAAAAAAACAACTTAGTCGAGTATTTGGCGGATGAATTAGAATTTGTCTTTGTTGAGTTGCCAAAATTTGACAAGACTTTAGCAGAATTAGAGACTCTGACTGACAAGTGGATATATTTCATGAAAACCGCTCGCACGTTAAGGTCTGTGCCGGAAGAGTTGGGAAATGTACCGGAACTCCGCAAAGCTTTTACAATTGCCAATGAAGCAAATCTAGATCCTGATGAATTGGAGGATTTAGAAAGGCGAGAAATTTTTATTCAAGACCAGCGCGGTGCAATTAGCAAAGCTACCAGAATCGGGATAGAACAAGGAATCAGACAAGGCATTGAACAAGGCATCGAACAAGGCATCAAACAAGGAAATGTGACATTAATTGTTCGTCAGTTGGAGCACAGTGTCGGCCAGTTGTCGCCGGAGATTCAAACTCGCATCGCTCAGTTATCCGCTGAGCAATTACAGAGTTTAGGAGAGGCGCTATTAGACTTTGCCAGTGTGTCAGATTTGACAACTTGGTTGCAAGCACATAACAATCGTCAATAATTTGGTCAAATGAGTGTAGGGGCAATCCCCCGTGGTTGCCCTTATGGATTACCTATGTCACATTTGAGTCTGACCTGACATTGAAACATCTAAAGTCGAAAATCCTATGAGCAAATTTGTGTTTGTGACCGGCGGCGTGGTTTCCAGTATCGGCAAGGGAATTGTCGGTGCTTCCTTGGGCCGCCTATTGAAGTCGCGGGACTATTCTGTCTCGATTTTGAAGCTAGACCCCTATATTAACGTTGACCCCGGCACTCTGAGCCCGTTTCAGCACGGAGAAGTCTTTGTCACGCAAGATGGTGCGGAAACTGACTTGGATTTGGGGCACTACGAGCGTTTTACCGACACTTCCATGTCTCGCCTCAATAGCGTCACCACGGGTTCCATTTATCAAGCGGTGATTAACAAAGAACGCCGCGGTGAGTATCAGGGGAGCACGGTGCAGGTGATTCCGCACATCACTAACGAGATTAAAGATCGAATTCACCGGGTAGCAAAAAATACCAATCCCGATGTGGTGATTACGGAAATCGGCGGAACGGTGGGAGATATTGAATCTTTGCCGTTTTTGGAGGCAATTCGCCAGTTTCGCAAGGATGTGGGGCGGCAAAATGTTGTGTATATGCACGTGACGCTGATACCTTGGATTCCTTCGGCTGGAGAGATGAAAACTAAACCGACTCAGCATTCGGTGAAGGAATTGCGGTCGATCGGCATTCAACCAGATATTTTAGTCTGTCGGTGCGATCGCCCGCTGTCTTTGGGCATGAAACAGAAATTGTCGGAATTCTGCAACGTCCCCGAAGAATGTGTCATCACCGCTCAAGATGCTAAAAGTATCTACGAAGTGCCGCTGATGATGGAACAGGAGGGTTTAGCGGAACAAACGATCAATTTGTTGCAACTCGAACATCGCCAGCCAGATTTGCATCAGTGGCAAACTTTAGTCAACAGGCTTTACAGTCCCAATCACAAAATTGATATTGCTTTAGTTGGCAAATACGTGCGGTTGAACGATGCTTATCTTTCGGTGGTCGAAGCTTTGCGGCACGCGGCAATTGCGATCGGCTGCGACCTGAATTTACACTGGATTAACTCAGAAGATTTAGAATCGGGAAACCTCGATAATTATCTCAAAGGTATCAACGGCATTGTTGTACCGGGAGGTTTTGGGGTTCGGGGAGTTGACGGCAAAATAGCGGCGATCGAATATGCTAAACACCACAAAATTCCATTTTTGGGATTGTGTTTGGGGATGCAGTGTGCTGTGATTGAATGGGCGCGCAACATCGCTCAACTAGAGGATGCCAACAGCGCTGAATTTAACCCAGATACAGCGAATCCGGTAATTAATTTATTGCCAGAACAGCAAGATGTAGTCGATTTGGGCGGTACAATGCGACTGGGTTTGTATCCGTGCCGTGTCAACCCAGACACGCTAGCTTTCAAACTTTATCAGAAAGAAGTGATTTACGAGCGGCACCGCCATCGGTACGAATTTAACAACGCCTACCGCAATCTTTTCTTAGAATCAGGTTATGCAGTCTCCGGTACATCTCCAGACGGCCGATTGGTAGAAATGATCGAATTTCCCAACCATCCCTTTTTCATAGCCTGCCAATTTCACCCCGAATTCCAATCTAGACCTAGCGCCCCCCACCCCTTGTTTCAAGGGTTTATCCAGGCCGCTAGCATCCAGGGAAAGCAGGAGGTTTTAGAAGATGAGGGTCGCGACTTGGTGGCTGGGAAAGTTGTCGCAAACTGATCTGATATCATGTGCGATCGATTAGTTCTGATATATTAGATGTCTGTAGGGGCGGTTCAGAGTACACAATATTCAAATCGCCCCGACAATCGACATTACAAAACCCGCCCAACAGACCAATAGGATTTGATAGGGGTTGCACTTATCGGACTAGATATCGGGCAGCATTCTCAACGAGTGAAAAACCTTCCCCCCCAACCCCTATGCTAGGGCTGGGGGGCTAGTACCACAAGGGAGAAGGCAGAAGGTAAAAATGCAATACGGTTCAGTTAAGCTCGATCCCCTGGCGCCTAGGGCGGGCACAGGGGCACCGCCCCTACAAAGGGGAGTAGGGGGTGGGACAAGAACTTACTCTTGCGTCCCCCTTGGGAAGGGGGATTTAGGGGGATCTCGCCCGGAATAAATAGTTTTAACCCAAGCGTATTGGGTAAAAATGCTGATATTTTTACTTAACTTTTTAGCTTGGATTTCAATGGTGATACCAGTAAAAAAAAATGTAACTTTAGGCAACTTCCCAACCCCGATAGTCATCAGTCATGCCCAATCTAAAATCTACAATCTAAAATCTAAAATGGTATGAGTTGTCAAACTATCCTAAAATACCAGGAAACACAGGTTTGAGGAGGCTTTGTGGCTTATTGGAGCAAAATTACTTATGAGAAAAGTACATACATAATTGACCTTGACACTATTAGTGCTTTTTCTAGCGAACTGGATAACAAGCGTCTCACCTTTTGGCTGCCTAATAGCAGTCAGCCGATTATCCTCAATCCCCAAGGCAATTCTGAGGCTTACAAGCAAGTTCTCGATTACCTCAAAAAAACCATCGATCGCAATTCGAGAGGTTCGTGGATTAAAATTCATTATGACCGCAAAGAATTTGCGATCGATATGAGTCGAATTAGCTCTTTTGCTTGCGAACAGAACGGTCGGCTAAGCTTTTGCCTGCCGGACAGCGCAACTAATATTATTATCCTGCGCCAAAACAACCCGGAAACTTATCAAGAAATTCAGGAATACATTAAAAATACGACTGGACAATCTCTGCCATGAAGCAGTTGTTAGTTGTTAGTCATTAGTCATTAGTCGTTAGTTGTTAGTCATTAGTCATTAGTCGTTAGTTGTTAGTCATTAGTCATTAGTCGTTAGTTGTTAGTCATGAGTCATTAGTCATTAGTTAGAAGCATGAACAATGAAGGAGGAAGGAAGACTATTTTTAGTAAATCCTAACATTCATTTTAATTTTTTTTGGGGTAAGGTGCTTAGGTTGCAACCTAAGTTTAGATATGAAAAAAGCGCAATAAACTGCGCTGCTTTTTTAAATTTTAACTATTTAACAAGCTGCCAAGCTAATTTTGCCGCCCCTACCATGCCTGCTTGATTGCCCAATTCAGCCACCAATAACTGTAAATCCTCGCGAGAACTCGGCAGTACACGTTGCTCAAGTTCTTCTCGAACCTTCGGCAAGAAAAATTCTGCACCTGCACTAATTCCACCGCCGATAATAATAGCTTCCGGCGTCAAAATATAAATGAGACTTGCCAAACCGATACCCAGATAGCGCCCGTAATTTTGCCAAAATTCTAAAGCTTTGGCATCTCCAGACTTAGCTAAATTTGCTAATTCTAGCGGTTCCAAACCCGTTTCTCGGCGAATTGCTTGCACCGAAACGTACTGTTCTAAAGAACCGCGATTGCCACTGTTGCACTCCGGGCCATCGGGATTTATAGTAATTAATCCGAGTTCTCCGGCCGCGCCTTGATGACCTACAAATAGTTTGCCGTCTAGGATAACTGCACCGCCGACTCCTGTACCTAAAGTTATTAAAATTAGGTCTTTAAAGTGCCTTCCTGCGCCCAACCAAGCTTCTCCCAATCCGGCACAGTTGGCATCATTTGCTAACATGGTTGGCAGTCCGGTTTTAGCTTCTACCCAGTCAGCGAGGGGGACGTTATGCCAGTTTTTGAGGTTAATTGCAACTCTGGCTATGCGGCCGGCGGCGTCTGCGGGGCCTGGAGTGCCGATGCCGATCGCACTTACAGCATTTTCCACCGGATTCAGTTGTAAAATAGCATCCGTCATCGCGGCTAAAACTGCTTCTGGCGTTGCGGGTTGAGGGGTTGGAACAGTTAAGGATTGGTGACAAAGACCATTTTCGCTAAATCTGCCGAGTTTAATGGCGCTTCCGCCTAAGTCAATGCCGATTACTTGTATCATTCGATTTGGGTTTGGGATGCAAGGATTTGGGATTAATCCTCATAGGATAAACATATTTTAGGGTGCAGATTGTGCACCTTACCAATTAACTTTGTAGTGAGGATTTAAATCCTCCAACTCCTATTTTAGTGTATAATAATTAGCGAGGGAAACTGCGTTTAATTCTTAATAGTATCATACCGATCGCACTACCTAGCAAAAATTATGGAGACCAGCGAGTTCGCCTATTGAATTTCGCCTAACTTACGTTGCGCTACCTCTCGGTTGTGCAAAGCATCGCGATAGTCTGGTTGGAGAGTAATTGCCTGGGTATAAGATGCGATCGCATCTTCAAATCTTCCTAAATTATACTGCTCATTCCCTCGATCGCACCACGCTTTCGCCTCTACATTAACTTCCGATTCTGCCTCCGCAGCCTCAGCGCCTCTGCGGTTCCCTTCCCCAGAAAAACCCAAACCATCCCCAACAAACACCGCCTCAATTACCATCCCCTTTGTCTCCTCCTCCTCAACCTCCGGCAGCGGAAACCGTGTCAATATCTCCCGCCCAATTCTCCTCGCAACCTCTGACAATTCCCCGCTGCCAATTCTACCTAACAAAACCAGCCGCTGCGCCAATTCCTGAAGCGATGCCACCGCATCCGTAGGGGCGGTGCCCCCGTGCCCGCCCTGCAGGTTTTCGCCCTCTAACAATCGAGTCCCAAACCGTCGCAGCCAAGCAGCCAATTCACCATCTTTAAGGCGTTTTGCGATTAAGAATCCCGCTACATCTCCTCGACTCCAACCGGCATTCACCCCTTCGAGAATTTCCATGAATTTCGACTCGTATTCCGCGTCAGTTAATGTTGGGCGGATGGCGGTATTTTCCGAAGGCGGGGTGGGTTTGGTTGGGGTTCCGAACAGTCGCTGAATTAGTCGTTTGAAGAATTGCATAATTTTGTTGAGCATTTGTGAGGTTGGGAGGGTGGGGTATTTTCTATTTTATAGCAATTATCAAAAGTAGGATTACATATAGATTGTCCGCGATATCTGTAGGAAGACGGCACTGTTGTGTCTGGGATTGCGACGCACAGCAAACAATCACATGAATAGGACTTACGCAATCATCCCAGGTATGGGGGCAACCACGGGGGGTTTGCCCCTACAAAACACTATATATTGAGGCTGTGCGTAAGTCCTGATGAAGTAGAATTAACTCACATCTTGCACCATTCTCAAGAACAGGCAAGATGCCTGTTCCACAAAGAGTGAGTTTTCTTGTGGAACAGGCATCTTGCCTGTTCCTAAACAAGTAATTGACAATGGTGCAAGATCTCAGATTAATCTACTTTAAAAGCGGATAATACAGTTCTCCTGTTGAGTTGATATAACCGGCCCTATCGCCCGCTAAATCCCCCGTTCCCATAAATACATCAACTCTCCCCGCGCCTTTGATTGCGCCGCCAGTATCTTGATCCAAAACGTACCGATTCACGGCATTTTGTTCGAGTTGTCCTGCCGCATTCGGATAAGGGAGTTTTGTACTAATTAATGCTAGCGCACCTGGTGGCATTAAGGCTTTGTCCGTGGCGATCGACCTTTCGGCAGTTACTGGCACTCCAATGCTTCCTGTGGCTGGAGATCCATTACTATCCCGGAAGAATACAAAGCTTTCATTTTTCGGCAAATATTTGTTCATATCTGCGGGAAAGTTGGTAAAATATTCCCTTAGTTTCGGCAAAGTTAACTCTTCTAAAGTAAACTTTCCGTCTTTAACTAATTCTCGTCCAACTCCTGTATAACTGTGACTGGTTTTGCCTGCAAAACCGACGGTCATCTCGCTACCATCTGTTAGTTGCAATCTCGCAGAACCTTGGACGTGCACGAGAAATGCTTGGAATCGATCGCGCAACCAAACTAATTCTAATCCTCGCAGCAATCCTTTACTTGCCTGCAAAGCATCTGCGCCTTCTAATTGCAATCTTGTCGGGTGAGGTTTCGGCCAAGATGCCATGTTTGGCGGCATCCGGTACAGGGGATAACGGTATTCGGAATTCGGCGTCCGAGATGCTGCGTAAGTCGGCTCGAAATAACCTGTAAATGCGACTGTTCCTTTGCCGTCTTTGCCCGTAGATTTGTAAAATACAAATTCGCGCTTGACAGATTCCTGAAGTTGTGCTGGGGTTGTGGAACTGACAACTAATTGGCGGAATCGATCGAGGGAACGCCGAACTCGATCGCGCGTAACTCCTGCGACTGGATAGCGGCTGTAAGCGCTGGCGGCGGCTGATGTATTGAGATAGCGGAGGCTGTGGTCGATCGACCTTAACAGCAATTCTTTATCGCCCGGTTTGCCATTTTCGCCCCAGATTTGAGCGTCAAAGGCGATCGACTCCAACTCACTCGCTTGTAATTGATTTACACTCATTGGTTGCAGCGATGGAACTGCAACGGCGGGCACCGAAAAAGCGATCGCCAAAACGCAACAGGCGATCGCTAATAGCTGATAGCGAAAAATCTTGCTCAATTTCCAATCTTCCCTACTGAATTGATTATTTTCCTTATTCATCGTATCGTTCGACGCTAGAAGTAAATATCGGTTCTACGCGAATTGCGAGAACGCTGGTAGGCCGAACTACCATGTATTCGCCTTGAATATTTTTAATCGGGACGTTAAGAAATTCTCTTGAATCTTGTTTCGGCACCAGCGTACTGCTGTACCACTTTTGAAAATCTTGCAGCGTTGCGAAACGCACTTCTTCGCGATGGCCGCCTTCAAGCAGCAGGTGCACGGAATATTCGCTGGGTGTTCTAGGCATAGGAGATGGAGAGAGTTGTTGGAGGACAATGTAAAATCTAAAATCTAAAATTGATGTGGTTGCCATCAAGCAGCAGGTGCAAGGAATATTCGCACTTGTGTTCTAGGCATATCTGTATTTTAGTTTTTTGATTTTAAGCTTTTGGAACGATTCCATATTTTACATCTTCCTCGGTGCATTCCCTCATCTAGTAGGCTGGGTCGAGGGACGGGGAGAGAGTGGGAGAAGGAGAGAGTGGGAGAGGGGGAGAGTGGGAGAGGGGGAGAGTGGGAGAAGGGGAGGGTGGGAGAGACCGGAGAGTTGTTGCAGGAAAATCTCAATCTTAAATCTTAAATCTAAAATCGATTGAGTTGCAGGAGGAAAACCCCAATCTAAAATCTAAAATCTAAAATCTAAAATCGATTGACGGCGGCCCCCCTCTGCGGCTACGCTGTGAAAATAAGGCTGCTTTCCTCAAAGAGGAAGCAGCCCACGTCGCTCAAAAATCTAGTTGCACTGCCCAAAGCTGCTACCAACAGCAATGGACAGCTAACCGCCAAACTGAGCTAACCAGTCTGGAGGCTAATGGAGAATTTTAACACTCTCTGTAGCCGCCCTGCTCTGTGTTAACGTGCGGGGCGGCTGGGTTTTTGGGTTTTCCTAGAAAACCAAAAACCAGGAGATCATATTATGTCACAGGAATTCGTGCCTGACGATAACTTTTCCGCGCGTCCAAATGACGACTCAGCAGTATCCGAACAGGAAGTCGTGCGGATAACGGTTGTCGGTTCCCGCGCCGCCGTGTTAGAAACCATCCACACCTTGTACCGACTGGGATTTGCCGCCGTCGGGGATTGGATCCCGCCGCAGCGAGGCGCACAGCCCGGACAAGTGATAAGCGTACTCATTCGCCGATCGCGCAAAGCCTAAAAATAGGATGAAATACGGTAGGGACACTCTAAGAGCCCTTCTTCGTGTCAACAATCGCCTGAAACCCTTGATAAATCTCGCTTTTAACCCAGTCTAGATCCCCCTAAATCCCCCTTAAGAAGGGGAGTAGGGGTTGACTTTGAGAAGACTCTTGTCCCCCCCTTCTTAAGGGGAGTAGGGGTTGGCTAGGGGGGATCTAGATTTAATACTCAAACAACAGTCTGTGATTGGGTTAGACGTTAAGTTGGCTGGCACCAATGGGTTCTTGGAGTGTCCCTACAATGATTAATCCGGCGGAATACAGGGATTGTGTATTTTAGAACACGATTTGACCGCAACACTTAAAATAGTCTTGATTTACCGATCGACTGCACCCTTTTCTCATCAATATTTCTGGTTAGCTGGGGGTGTCTGTGGGCCGGAGTTGCTAGGTTCTGCTTCCAAAAGGCTGAGAATGGTGCACAATTTCAAATTAACAACAAAACTTGCACTTTTTTGAGTAAGCTTTTGGGGGAACAGCTTAGAAAGCCTGTTTCTAAGACTGATGCAAAATATCAAATTAATCCTCAACCTTGTCCAATTACTAATTACGAACCTATGCCCCGTCGTCAAGACTTAAAAAAGATTCTTCTCATTGGTTCCGGCCCAATTGTTATCGGTCAAGCGTGCGAATTTGACTATTCAGGGACACAAGCTTGCAAAGCTTTGCGAGAAGAAGGTTTTGAAGTAGTGTTGGTGAATTCCAACCCGGCAACGATTATGACCGATCCGGAAACTGCCGATCGCATTTACATCGAACCTCTAACGCCGGCCATCCTCGAACAAATCATCGCTAAAGAAAGACCTCAAGCAATTTTACCGACAATGGGCGGTCAAACGGCGCTAAATTTAGCAGTTGCCGTCGCTAAAAATGGCGTTTTAGAAAAATACAACGTCGAGTTGATTGGTGCTAAATTGCCAGCAATTGAAATGGCAGAAGATCGGCTATTATTTAAGGAAGCGATGGCGCGAATTGGTGTCGCCGTTTGCCCTTCGGGAATTGCCAACACTCTCGACGAAGCCAAAGCAATTGGTCACCAAATCGGCAGTTATCCCTTAATTATTCGTCCTGCTTTTACAATGGGCGGCACGGGAGGTGGCATTTCTTACAATCAAGAAGAGTTTGAAGAAATGGCACAAGGCGGGATTGACGCCAGTCCAGTATCGCAAATTTTAATCGAACAATCTTTGATTGGTTGGAAAGAGTACGAACTCGAAGTAATGCGAGATTTGGCAGATAATGTAGTGATTATTTGTTCGATCGAGAATCTCGACCCGATGGGCGTCCACACCGGCGATTCGATCACCGTCGCCCCGGCGCAAACTCTCACAGACAAAGAATATCAGCGCCTGCGAGATGCTTCGGTGAAAATTATTCGCGAAATCGGAGTTGAAACCGGCGGTTCCAACATTCAATTTGCCGTCAATCCAGTCAACGGAGATTTCATCGTTATTGAAATGAACCCTAGGGTTTCCCGTTCCTCCGCCTTGGCCTCGAAAGCAACTGGTTTCCCTATTGCCAAAATGGCGGCAAAATTAGCGGTAGGTTACAGCCTAGACGAAATTTCCAACGATATTACCAAGAAAACTCCGGCGTCTTTTGAGCCGACAATTGACTACGTGGTGACGAAGATTCCCCGATTTGCCTTTGAAAAGTTCCCTGGTTCCGAACCGACTCTGACAACGCAAATGAAGTCAGTTGGAGAGGTAATGGCGATCGGGCGCAGCTTCAACGAATCCTTCCAAAAAGCCCTGCGGGGATTGGAAACAGGCCGCGCAGGTTTCGGCTGCGACAAACCGGAAAAGTTGCCGAGTTTGGAACAAATTCGCGCCGGATTGCGGACGCCAAATCCCGATCGCATTTTTACAGTTCGCCACGCGATGATGATGGGAATGTCGGTGGAAGATATCTTCGAGTTCACAGGAATTGATCCTTGGTTTTTGGATAAAATGCAGGAATTGCTGGAAGCTGAGAAGTTCTTGAAACGAACGCGGTTGGAACAGTTGACAAAAGAGACAATGTTTGAAGTAAAGCAGTTGGGTTTTAGCGATCGCCAAATTGCTTACGCCACCAAAACATCGGAAGATCAAGTCCGCGCTTACCGCAAACAGTTAGGCGTAATTCCGATTTACAAAACAGTCGATACCTGTGCCGCTGAATTTGAAGCGTTTACACCGTATTATTATTCCACCTACGAGGCGGGTGCGGCTATTTGGGAATTGGGCGATGAAGAAAAGAAAGTTTCGCCTGTGGGCCACAGTCTCGCGCCGGAGTCGGAAGTTTTGCCTTCTACCAAGCGAAAAGTGATGATTTTAGGTGGCGGGCCCAACCGGATCGGACAGGGAATTGAGTTTGATTACTGCTGTTGTCACGCTTCCTATTCCCTAGGAGAAGATGGCTTTGAGACAATTATGGTCAACTCGAACCCGGAAACGGTTTCGACGGATTATGATACGAGCGATCGCCTGTATTTTGAACCGCTAACAAAAGAAGATGTTCTCAACATCATCGAAGCCGAAAATCCCGAAGGAATAATTATTCAGTTTGGCGGACAAACCCCACTGAAATTAGCGCTTCCTTTACAAAAAGCTCTGGAAAATCACCCCGATGTACAAACAAAAATCTGGGGAACTTCGCCGGATTCCATTGATACTGCTGAAGACAGGGAGCGATTTGAAAAGATTCTGCGCGAGTTGGATATTCAGCAAGCTGCTAACGGTTTGGCCCGTAGTTTTGAGGATGCTTTAATAGTAGCTCAACGCATAGGTTATCCGGTAGTGGTGCGACCGAGTTATGTATTAGGCGGCCGAGCAATGGAAATTGTTTATTCCGATACGGAATTGGAACGTTACATGACCTATGCCGTGCTAGTAGAACCAGATCATCCGATTTTAATTGATAAGTTTTTGGAGAATGCGATCGAGGTTGATGTCGATGCGATCGCCGATGTTACTGGCAATGTGACGATCGGCGGTATTATGGAACACATCGAGGAAGCGGGAATCCACTCCGGCGACTCTGCTTGTTCTATCCCTTACCAAACGCTTCCTGATGCAGCTTTGGTAACAATCCGCCGCTGGACTGTAGAATTAGCAAAATCCCTGAAAGTCATCGGGTTGATGAATATTCAATTTGCCGTTCAAGGGGAAGAAGTTTTCATTTTGGAAGCTAACCCGCGCGCTTCTCGAACAGTGCCTTTTGTCTCCAAGGCGATCGGAGTTCCCTTAGCAAAAATGGCCTCGCGAGTCATGTCTGGCAAAACTCTAGAAGCTTTGGGTTTTACTGAAGAGATTATACCCACTCATGTTTCGGTAAAAGAAGCTGTATTGCCCTTTGCTAAGTTTCCGGGAACTGATACTTTGCTAGGGCCAGAAATGCGATCGACCGGCGAAGTCATGGGAATTGACACCGATTTTGGTAAAGCCTTTGCCAAGGCTCAACTCGGCGCGGGACAAATGATGCCGCTGTTTGGAACTGTGCTGGTTTCGATGCGCGATCGGGACAAACTAGCAGTTGTACCCGTTGTCAAGGAATTCTTAGAATTGGGTTTCCGAGTAGTCGCAACTCACGGGACACGCAAAGTTTTGCGAGAGCAAGGTTTAGAGGTAGATTTGGAATTGAAACTGCACGAAGGGCGGCCGAATTTGTTGGATTCGATCAAAAATGAGAAAATTCAACTAATTATCACCACACCTTCCGGCGAAGAATCCCGGGCCGACGGCATCTTTATCCGCCGCACAGCTTTGACTTACAAAATCCCGATTATTACCACAATAGCCGGTGCCAAAGCGACAGCAGCGGGAATTCGATCGCTCAAATCTCACCCGATGGAAGTAAAAGCAATTCAAGACTATTACCCGCAAGCCTAGAGGGCGAAACACCCTATGTTTAGGGTGTGCAGCGCGCACTATTAGTGTCAACTGAAGCTTTTAGTCCGCCATTCCTCTCGCTCACCCGGCAGTCCGCCAGGGAATGAATTCCCTGTCTTATAGCGAAAGTCCTCTCAAAGAGGACTGAAGAACTCATTAGTCCTCATAGCGAGGACTTTCGCTTTGAGGCTATTGTTTCAAACCCTGCCGGACTGAGGGTTTAACGTTAAGTTGACACCCATGACCGCGCACCTTACGCTCAACATAAGGTGCGCGCCACCAAAACCTAATCTGCATCAGAATCCAAAACTCCGCTAGACAGCATCAACCTCGGCCAAACTAACAAGAAAAAACCCATCCAAGCTAATAAAGGAATCGCGACTAAAACCGTTATCCAAACAGTTTTTAATAAAAACCAACTACCGGAAATCAGACTCGTGCCTGTCAAAAGAATCGACCAAGGTTGGCACCACCAAGGTTTGTAACTCCAAGGACTAATAGCTTTTTGATTAGAAAGTTTTTTATCAGAAAGAGATTTCATATTTTTAGTGATTGTTTATGGAGAATAGTCTGGCTAGCTGGATTAACAGAAGTTAAACATTCATCACCTCTTCTGCTGTCAGCGTTAATTCGGGAAAAGTCCGCGACACAATTCGTTCGCTGCCTTTAAACGCGCTTCTTTGATAGTTGCCATCTGCATCCAAAAGGTGAACAAATACAGTTGGAACTTTGGGATTTCCCAAAAATTCCCTGCTGCCAATTGCTAAATAATCGACAATCCAATACTCAGGAATTCCGAGGCGCCGATATTCGTCCAATTTGTCTATATAATCGTCCTCCCAATTTGTTGATGTTACCTCCACTGCCAATTGAATTGGTTCCCGCAATGCAGCATAAGCCGAACGGTTCGATCGCCACAACTCGCGATCGATTACACTGACATCCGGTCTCCGCCCTTGTTCGATGCCGGCTTTACTTACAGTTCTGATAACGGCTGTAGTGTTGACTACATAATTCAAATTTAGTCGCCGGATTTCATCATTGAAACCAAATAACATGAAATTAGCAACATCATCATAATTTCTTGTGGCATTCCTCTCTACAATTTCTCCATTTACCAGTTCATAGAGTCCATCTTCTGGACATTCTACAAGGAATTGATCAAAGGTTAATTTTTGCGTGACTGTTGCCATCATAAGACTTATCTTTATTTTGCACTAATACTATTAGTCTATATTACCACAGGCAGGAAGAAATTTGTTTTTTTGACGGCAGACATCCAATTCTCAAATCTAAAATCTACAATTAAAAATCTCAAATCGATTCAGGTAAATGGTAAAATACGATCGCCAGCGGGCAGATTGAGTTAAATATGTCACCTAGTTGCTAGGGTAGAAAGTAACAAACCTAGAAATCGAGCCACTCCCAGGTCAACCCCGAACCATGAGACTAGACGAAGCCGTAGAATTTGCCGAAAACCCAGAGCCGCGCTGTCCCTGCGTCCTCCTGCTGGACACCTCCGGCTCCATGCAAGGCGCACCCATAGATGCCTTGAATGAGGGGCTGGAAATTTTTAGGAATGACCTAATTAAAGACGAACTAGCTAAAAAGCGAGTCGAAGTCGCGATTATTTCATTTGACAATCAAATCAAAATCGTGCAAGACTTCGTTACCGCCGACCAGTTCGAGACGCCACTGCTGACAGCTCAAGGACAAACCCACATGGGCGCAGGCATTCAGCTAGCATTAGATACCATTGCGGCCCGCAAATCGGAATACCGCAACAACGGCATTACCTACTACCGCCCGTGGGTATTTATGATTACTGACGGCGAACCTCAAGGTGAATCCGACGATGTTGTGGAAATAGCAGCACAGCGGATTAAAGAGGAAGAAATTAACAAGCGCGTGGCATTTTTTGCAGTCGGAGTGGAAGGTGCTAATATTCCTCGTCTCGCGCAAATTGTCGAGCGCACGCCTGTAAAATTGAGAGGATTAGACTTTAGAGAGATGTTCATCTGGCTGTCGGCTAGTATGCAGAGAGTTTCTCACTCAAAAATTGATGAACAAGTAGCACTGCCCCCACCCGGATGGGGAACTGTTTAGTTATTAGTCATTAGTCATTGGTCATTGGTCATTGGTCATTGGTCATTGGTCATTGGTCATTAGTATGTGACAAGCGGTAATGTGTGGTGTACATCGCCCTACCAAATTAGTAAAGTGTGGTGTGCATCGCCCTACCTAATTAGGGATAAATAAACCCGTCCAGACTTTGCATAGTTGTGAATTTACGAAGTTTTGAGTTAAAGAGTTATTAATGCAGAATTCATCCTTTAATTGGCAAGTTGTAGCGGCATCGGTGATAGGTACGAGCCACGAAAAACGATCGCAGCCTTGTCAAGATGCCCACTGCTGGCGTCTCTTGCCAAACGGTGTTTTAGCGGCAGCGGTTGCCGATGGTGCGGGCTCGGCAGCACTCGCAGAAGTTGGGGCAAAAATTGCTGTGGAAGCGGTTGTCGAAACGATTTGCCAGCAACAGGAAAGGCTGCCTCAAAATGACGATGAATGGCAGGTATTCTTGACAGCATCACTGCAAGTTGCGCGGGCGCAGGTGGAAGCAGAAGCGGCAGTGCGGGAAGTGGCTGCGAGAGATTTAGCCTGCACTTTAATTGCTGTTGTTGCTACGCCGGAATTAATCGCCGTTGCTCAAATCGGCGACGGTGCGGCGGTAGCAGGTGATAGTGCAGGAAATGCGATCGCCCTGACAGTACCCCCCTGCGGCGAATACATCAACGAAACTATCTTTTTGATTTCGCCGAATGCAATTGAAACAGCGCAATTTCAGGTACTGCGGGAAAAACTGCAGCACTTAGCCGTGTTTTCCGACGGCTTGCAAATGCTAGCCCTCAAAATCCCAGAAGGCACGCCGCACAAGCCGTTTTTTGCGCCTTTGTTTCGGTTTTCGGGCGAGTGGAAAGAAGAAGAAGATGCGAAACAGCAGTTAGAATCATTTTTGCGATCGCCCCGCGTTTCCGAACGCACCGATGATGACTTAACTTTATTGTTAGCCAGTTTTTCGAGTAATGTCTGAGCTGTTCAAATTCACTTACAAAAGCCGGATAAAAAATTATGACTGCTCAACGAATTAGTGTCATAAACTTGTTGCGAGACACGTTTGCTGTTGTGGGATCTATATACCCAGCCCTGTTGAGGATAAACTATCCCCATTTGATATATTTCGTGGTGAATACTTTTGGCCGATATGCAATGCTGAATAGTTTGGATATAACTACACATGAACTAGATTCAGCAAGTATTTATTGGCATATTATCTACTGGTTTGTCGCAGTTCCTTTTTTTTGGGGAGCTACGACTTTCTACACTTATCGAAGTTTGACAGGAAATCAAGTAACTGCGAGCGATGCTTTAACTCAAGCAAAAAGAAGATTGCTACCACTCATTGTGGTTTGTTTCCTGTCTGTGGTGCTGCTAATTTTGAGTGTGGCAGGCACTATGTGGTTCCTGCGGTTTTTTGCTTTTGTAGGCTTAATTAGACTGATAATAATATATCCTGGGCTTTATGTGTCATGTCGCTTAATATTTTCATCTTATGCTACTGTCATTGATAACTATTCTGTGCAGGACAGTTTGAAGAGCAGTTGGAAATTGACTAAAGGGCTCTGGTGGTTGGTATTTCAATCGAACTTACTGATATTGTTTGTGTTTTTTGTGCCAGCAGTATTGCTTTCAGGATTAATCGGTTCAAAATGGGAAAATTTGCTAGGATCTCAGCTTCTGGGTAATGTACTCGGATTGATAGCCGGACTGCTGATGAATGTTTATTTGGTTTTATTGTACCAGCGCCTGCGGGAATCAGCAGCAGCTACTCAATAGACATCTCCTCAAATAAAGTTAAGGGCTGGCAGAATACTTACCCACAAAAATTTTGCGAGATGTCTAATCAGCGGTGAAAATTTGGCGCGGTTCTATAATAAAATCGAGGTGTCAACAATTCTGCTTTAGTTTGTACAGTAGGTCGTCATTTGCAAGCACAAGAGATTAAGGATAAGCTCAACTCCCTAATTAGCGCCGCAGATCCAATAGATCCGAGTTTGGCGAGAAGATTGGATGAAATCAATCGCTGGGTGAAAGATATTAAACCCGGTTCGCTAACTGCTAAAAAATTTGTGATGGCTTTTTTGCTGCAGCTTATCCGAGATTCTCAGGTTTGGCTGGCAGTTCAATCTCTACCTTCAGAAAGAGAACAGCAAGCCGCGTTTGAGTTAATGACGCCGGGAGAAAGGTATTGGTACAGCTATCTATTTCCTAAATGGCTGAGCGAAAACGATCGCAAATTTTACATCTGGAAACAAAAACTCAAGGCCGGCCAATTCGATCCGGGTGATGATATCGTGATTCGTGCGATCGCAGCCCGGATAGTCGATCGCCAAGGCACTGTTTTGTATCGATATGTTGCAGATCTTTCTATGGCAACCGATTCGATCGTTAGTAGCCGCCAACAGCAGCCCCTCTGCATTCAAGTCACAACTCTTTCGGATGAATTCTCTGAACAAAAATATCATAATTGGCAACAAACTCTTCAAGATTGGGGGATTGACAGAGGATTATTTTTAAGTTATGATAAAAACGATGCAAATTTCCTGAATCAGTTAGTTAATATAGCATTATATAATAGTGATAATTTGCCCGCAGGTCGTTACCTCAAGTTCCCGTAAATCAAGCATATCTGCTGCTGAGAATAGTTCGACTGCTCCAAACTCTGTGAAAAAAAATTTGACTAACTCACATATTGCACAATTTTCGAGAAGGGCAACAGCCTAGTCCCCAGACAGATTCTGGAAAAGGGAAAACAGAGCAAGATTTTTCCTCCCCTTTTCTGTCTCCGGGAGGGGTTTGCCAGACACTGGCAAGAGGTGCTTGATACGAAGGCTAAGCAATGGGAACATTTACCGCAGCAATCAATCGGGTGAAATAACTAGCAAGTCTGCCTAAATTGAATTGAGATTTGATTTAATTGCGGTGAAATTGTTGGAAATAAAATCTAATTACATCAAAATCAAATACTATGACAGTACAAGGTACACATACCGTTGAAAATAACTTGCAAAAAGTCTGGGAAGAACTGGAAGCAGCCAGAAAAATGCAGGATGAATGGATGAATTACGGGGTAGATTTTGTGGATTTGTATGTGGAAGACGCGGGCGGTGATTGGTTGGAAAAGTGGGGAAAATGTGAAGAAGAATTAGAGCTAATAAAAAATAAAAAGGTAGATATTGAAGCAGTCAAAGCAGCGATCGACCTTTCCAGCTTTCAGCAGACAAAACTGCTGGAAATTGCCTTAAATTGCCGTTCCTCTACCAGCTATTACTCCGATCGCCCGGAGGAGTCTCCCGCTTGGCAAGAGGTTAAGTACCAACGCCTGTCACTCCTAGGGGGAGCGATTTTCGGTGCTATTGTTACCGATTACCTCTACCGCGAATATCCAGAACTAGATCCCGATGCTATCTCAACCTTAAAAGCTCGTTTAGCAGAACCCAAAAAACTTGCGGATTTTGCACAAAATCTGAAATTCAACGAACTCAGTTGGCGCGTATGGAATGGGAGAGAAACAGAAGAAAGCGATCGCAATAGAGTTTTTTCTGAGACTTGTGAAGCTTTGTTTGGCGCGATTTACTTAGAATTCGATCGCGATTTTTTTCGTGCAGAAAACTGGCTGATTCAGCACTTGATTGAACCAAATGTTTGCCAGCATGGGCATCTGACTGGGCGGCGACAAATAGGGCCCGAAAACGAGGTGAAACGCCGGGAAATCCTGGGGGCGGATATTCTAGATGCGATCGCGATCGACTATTTGTACAACCGCTTTCCCGAACGCAACGCCAGCCAGCTAACTCGCTGGAAAAATATGTTAGTGGCTAAAGAGATTTTCCCCAAAGACTTTAAGGCAAAACTAGGCAGTCAGTACCTGGAGTTGAGAAGCAATTTCTCGCGTACCCGCGACTGGTTGGTGGATAACTTTATCCAAACCGCAGTTGACGAACTGGAAGAGGAAACAGGCGATCGACTAAAATAAAATCAACTTGTCAAAAAAATTGGGGAAACAGCAATGGTTACACAACTGCAATCTCCCGAAAAATCAAATATCATCTACCCCGACGATAACGGCGAACCGATGTCAAACAATACGGATCAGTTTCGATTAATTGTTTGGATTAAAGAAAACTTAGAATTGCTGTTTGCCGATGATCCAAATGTTTTTGTAGCAGGTGACTTGCTTTGGTATCCGGTAGAAGGCAATAACAAACTGTCTCAAGCACCAGATGTAATGGCAGTTTTTGGCATCCCCAAAGGATATCGAGGTTCCTATCAACAGTGGTATGAAAATGATATTGCGCCACAAGTCGCATTTGAAATTTGGTCGCGGGGAAATCGTCTGACTCCGATGATGCAAAAATTTCAATTTTACGAACGCTATGGTGTGGAAGAATACTATTTGTACGATCCAGAAAAATTGGAACTGATAGGATGGTTGCGGGCTGAGGGAAAATTAGAACCGATCGAACAAATTGATGGTTGGGTAAGTCCGAGACTGGGAGTGCGGTTTCAATTATCAGAAACAGGACTCGAAATGTTCGGGCCCTCTGGAGAACCGTTTAGGAGTTTTGTGGAACTCGATCGACAGATCCAGCAAGCCGAGGCGCGGGCCGAACAGGCAGAAATGCTGCTGGAACAAGAACGATCGCGATCGCAAGCTTTGGAAGCAAGACTCCGAGAAATGGGCATCGATCCCAATCAATTGTAAGCACAACTGCAAAATTGAACTATTGTGGAACAGGCCCTCCTAGCCTGTTGCTGAATTTTCCAGGGCGGGCTCTCCTGCCCAATCCCTACTCCCCACAATAAAATTGAACTATTGTGGAACAGGCCCTCCTAGCCTGTTGCTGAATTTTCCAGGGCGGGCTCTCCTGCCCAACCCACAATAAAATAGAATTATCGTGGAACAGTCCCTCGTAGCCTGTTGCTGAATTTTCCAGGGCGGGCTCTCCTGCCCAACCCCTACTCCCCACAATAAAATAGAATTACGGATTTATCAGTGGGGTAGCTTTCTTTAATCTAAAATCCAAAATCTCAAATCTAAAATCGATTGATGCCCCCATACCCTAAGCGAATTCTATGCAGTTGCAGCGCCAATTTAGCGGACAACTGATTGCGATCGACACCAAAAACGCGATCGCCAGTGGGGGTGAAGGTCGCATCTACCCGATCGCCCAAGACTCGTCCCTTGTAGCAAAAATCTACCACAAACCGACAGACGAAGACGGCGACAAACTCACAGTCATGTTCAGTATGCCGCCGGATGCGCCGATCGCGGAACCCGGGCACGCTTCTATTGCTTGGCCGATCGATTTGCTGCATACTGTGGGCGGGCGAGAAAAAATCGTCGGTTTTGTGATGCCGCGCGTCAACAAAGTGATGCCGGTACACACTTTCTACACTCCCAAAACCAGGCGCGAACAAAAACCGCTATTTAGCTATCTTTACCTCCACCGTACCGCCAGAAATCTCGCCTCGGCTGTAAACGCCCTCCACGTCAGGGGTTACGTCATCGGCGACGTAAACGAGTCGAACATTCTCGTGACGGATACGGCGTTGGTAACGCTGGTGGACACGGATTCGTTTCAAGTCCGCGATCCTTATACAGGTTACGTTTATCGGTGTCCCGTGGGGAAACCAGAGTTTACGCCGCCGGAGTTGCAGGGGCAGACTTTCCGCGATATCGATCGATCTCCAGAGCACGATTTGTTCGGTTTAGCGGTATTAATTTTTCAATTGCTGATGGAAGGTACGCATCCGTTTTCGGGAGTTTATCTCGGTAGCGACGAACCGCCGCCTTTGGAAGCGAGAATTCGATCGGGCCATTTCCCCACAGGTACGAAGCGGATTCCCTACCGCCCGATGCCCGCTGCGCCTCCTTTTGAGATGCTGCATCCCCGGCTGCGGCAACTGTTTATCCGCTGTTTTGAGGAAGGGCACGGCAATCCGGCGGCGCGCCCGGATGCGAAAACTTGGGTGAATGCAATTCGGGA
Organism: Microcoleus sp. B4-C2; assembly: GCF_036705265.1. Classification (NCBI taxonomy): domain Bacteria; kingdom Bacillati; phylum Cyanobacteriota; class Cyanophyceae; order Oscillatoriales; family Microcoleaceae; genus Microcoleus; species Microcoleus sp. B4-C2. Next base: position 43,425 of record NZ_JAUBUB010000019.1, on the reverse strand, counting down.
AGCGGAAGATGCTTTGGTAACTTGCAGCAAAAACAGTCAGCATAAATACGGAAATCATCTCAGTCGGTGCCCTTGGTGCGATCGGGCAAAACTCCTCAAAGGGCGCGATCCGTTTCCTTCGCGCCAAGCAGTCAGCCACGGATTGCACTTGCAGCCCGCGAAAATCAAGCGTAAAAAGCCCCAACCCCCGCCTGTCGTACCCCAGCCAGCAGTTCGCAGGCAACAGCCTTCCACGGGGCTGCCACGCCCCATGGGCCAGTACGCAGTGCCGTTGCTACCGATGCCGATGTCTTCTCGGAGTCGGACTCCTGCGCCTCAGCTTCCCGTGGGCAAGTTTGAGCGCATTTTTCAGGATGCTGCTTGGGGAGGTGTTTGGGGTAGTTTGTGTTTGGCGGCGATCGGGGGGATTTATTCGGCAATCGCTGAGGGGGGCAGTGCTATTTTGGGGGCGATTTTTGTTGGTTCGATTTGGGGCTGTTTTTTTGGGGTGATGTGGGGCGTTTTTACTTTGCCGCCGAATCAGATTTGGCGGAAGTGGGGCGGTGTTTTGGTGGGGGCGTCTTGGGGGGCTTTTTTGTTGGCGGCGATCGGGGGTGCGGTGTTTGGCGCGATTAATAGCACTCCGGGAATCGGGGAGAGGATTTTGGCTGGGGCGGGGGTTGGTGCTGTCTGGGGCTGTGTTTGGGCAACTTTTCGACCTCCTCTGGCGCTGCCGATGGGGAGGGTGTGGGGCCGACGGGGAGGGTATTTGGGGGCCGTCTGGGGCTCGTTTGTGGGGACTCTGGCTGGTGTTTTTTTGGGGGCTGGGCTGGTGGTTTGGCAGCAGTACGGTGTCCAGATGCGGCCGGTGAATGAGTTTGCGGGTTTGTTGCTGGGTGTGGCGATCGTGGCGGCTGGTGTCGGTTCTGTTGGAGGTGTGGTTTCTGGGGGTTTGTTGGGTTTTTGCGGGTTTGCGCCGAAGTTGCCGATTTCGTTTCAGCCTTCGGGTGTAAGTGGTGGGAGTTTGGGGGCGATTTGGGGCAGTTTTTTGGGGACTTTTGCGGGTGCTGTGTTGGGTGCGGGGGTGTCTGCGATGTTTCCGGCTGTTAGTGCTGGGGTGCCGGTGGAGTTGGGGCCTGTGGCGGGGGCGATCGTGGGGGCTGGTTTGGGGGCGATTTGGGGGGTGGTTTCGGGTACTGTTTGGGGGGCTTTGGGCAAGTGGTGATCGGTTGGTGTCTGTTTTTGGGTGGAAAATGCGTCTATGCCTAGGTGTAAAAATCGAGGTGTTAAATTGGGGGGCTATAATGTAGATGCTGTAAGGTTTAGAGGCCCTTCAAGCAATAAAATGGTAGACGCAATCGCTGAAATCTATGCGGGACAAGGGTTTGAGGGCTGTCTGAAAAGTTGGGTATTGACAAGTCGAAGGCTGAAATGGTACTTTTGTTTTATGCAGACGCAAATGAACGTTGAAAACCAAATACAGCAAGGCTTCTGGAACGGGCGGCCGCAATTAACCAAACTCCCTATCAGGGATTGAAACTACAGGTGTCTACAGTTTTGTTGCCTATCATCCAAGCCGCAATTAACCAAACTCCCTATCAGGGATTGAAACATGACTGACAATTCTGAGATTGAAATTAGAAGCCGCAATTAACCAAACTCCCTATCAGGGATTGAAACTACTTCTAGAATCTTTCCGATATACCTTTTATGCAGCCGCAATTAACCAAACTCCCTATCAGGGATTGAAACCTAGATTTAATCAATGTAGAAAAAGAGGCATCGCCGTGCCGCAATTAACCAAACTCCCTATCAGGGATTGAAACCTTGTGATTTGAAATTGCGAGTTTTTTCTGAAAGCCGCAATTAACCAAACTCCCTATCAGGGATTGAAACACTTATTAGGGGTATTTATTACCCCTAATACTTGCCGCAATTAACCAAACTCCCTATCAGGGATTGAAACTAAGGTGAAATAGCGATGGAAAACACACCGAATAAGCAGCCGCAATTAACCAAACTCCCTATCAGGGATTGAAACCGTGATATAAAATCTGTATTAATCCGCAATGGAGTGATTCATGAGCCGCAATTAACCAAACTCCCTATCAGGGATTGAAACAAATTAAAATGAATCTTCTCGAAGCCTTTTTCTGCCGCAATTAACCAAACTCCCTATCAGGGATTGAAACCCTTCTTCGGATTATGGGGTAGTTAGTTCCTCTAGCCGCAATTAACCAAACTCCCTATCAGGGATTGAAACAGATGGCTCTATTTATCGACTATCCGCCTGGCCATCAGCCGAAAAGCCGCAATTAACCAAACTCCCTATCAGGGATTGAAACACTAGGCAGATGGAACGACGGCCGGGAGACAAAACCAGCCGCAATTAACCAAACTCCCTATCAGGGATTGAAACTTCCCAGTATACCAGACGGCTCTAACATCATTACAAGGCCGCAATTAACCAAACTCCCTATCAGGGATTGAAACAAAAACCTAGTGAATCAACTAACCCTTTACAGGCCGCAATTAACCAAACTCCCTATCAGGGATTGAAACAAACGAATTGTAATTAATTCTTTTTCTCGCCCTGAAAGCCGCAATTAACCAAACTCCCTATCAGGGATTGAAACAAACGAATTGTAATTAATTCTTTTTCTCGCCCTGAAATTGCCGCAATTAACCAAACTCCCTATCAGGGATTGAAACTTAGTAAAAGCCCAGGGGAAATAGTTCGAGAAGACCAAGCCGCAATTAACCAAACTCCCTATCAGGGATTGAAACATCTATTGGAGTTAATTCACGTACACGCCGAAAGCCGCAATTAACCAAACTCCCTATCAGGGATTGAAACCGTCACAACCGCGCTAGGGGCAAGCACAGCATATCTGCCGCAATTAACCAAACTCCCTATCAGGGATTGAAACTACACAATTACGATTATCGCTGACGGCGGCTTTTGCCGCAATTAACCAAACTCCCTATCAGGGATTGAAACTAATTCAGACGGGTGCAGCTACTAACTCAATCAAAGGAGAGTCAAGCCGCAATTAACCAAACTCCCTATCAGGGATTGAAACTTGTAGTCCTAGCCCACAAACCATCACCAACAATGCCGCCGCAATTAACCAAACTCCCTATCAGGGATTGAAACCTGGTCTATAATTGGGGGAGAGTTCTGTGAATGGCCGCAATTAACCAAACTCCCTATCAGGGATTGAAACATTGCCATGTGGGAGCTAGGTTTTCCGCAGTTCAACAAGCCGCAATTAACCAAACTCCCTATCAGGGATTGAAACATCGAAGTTGGGGAGGCTGTTGGGGCTGTAGCCGCCGAGCCGCAATTAACCAAACTCCCTATCAGGGATTGAAACTCAAAGTTTTTTTCTTGATGAACTCCTTTAATTGCCGCAATTAACCAAACTCCCTATCAGGGATTGAAACTTGATATTGTTGTTGATAGTGTCGAACGTCAGCCTGCAAACGCCGCAATTAACCAAACTCCCTATCAGGGATTGAAACCAGTTTAGCCTCTGAAGGTACTGCTAAAGTACGGTCGGCCGCAATTAACCAAACTCCCTATCAGGGATTGAAACTGCGAGTGCCAGCCACACAAGTAGTCGAAATCTGCCGCAATTAACCAAACTCCCTATCAGGGATTGAAACTTGCCAGGGGGCCGGACTCCCTGACTTCCACTCAGCCGCAATTAACCAAACTCCCTATCAGGGATTGAAACTAGAGGATTAAATGTACTACCCCACAATTCCCAAGCCGCAATTAACCAAACTCCCTATCAGGGATTGAAACTTGCATTTTGGATTTTTTGGGTAAAAGGAACTGCCGCAATTAACCAAACTCCCTATCAGGGATTGAAACCCGCCCGCAGCGATTTAATTGTGCCGATCGCCTGCGCCGCAATTAACCAAACTCCCTATCAGGGATTGAAACTTATTGACGGCGGAGACGGAATCGGTTTCAATACTTTTGCGCCGCAATTAACCAAACTCCCTATCAGGGATTGAAACGTAATAAGTTTGCTTGGCTGTATCCCAGCTTAAAGCCGCAATTAACCAAACTCCCTATCAGGGATTGAAACTATCCCATGACGCTAAATATGGGGCCAGTCGGGAAGCCGCAATTAACCAAACTCCCTATCAGGGATTGAAACGCATATAACAATATTTTTACATCTATTATACTTCAAGCGCCGCAATTAACCAAACTCCCTATCAGGGATTGAAACGAGAATCGCTTGATGTAGTGATTGCGTTGTTGGGCCGCAATTAACCAAACTCCCTATCAGGGATTGAAACAACGACATCGTTGGAGATGAATTTAAGGCGCAGTTGAGCCGCAATTAACCAAACTCCCTATCAGGGATTGAAACTTGATAAAAAACAGCCCAAGGAAATAGATATCAGGCCGCAATTAACCAAACTCCCTATCAGGGATTGAAACCCGCTCAGCAGGTTTCGGCGCTGGAGTCAGTCTAGCCGCAATTAACCAAACTCCCTATCAGGGATTGAAACTTCCTTATGAACTGTGGCATCGGCGCTTTCAATCTTGCGCCGCAATTAACCAAACTCCCTATCAGGGATTGAAACTTCTGGCCGATCACCGGTCATGCGACAATCCTCTAAAGCCGCAATTAACCAAACTCCCTATCAGGGATTGAAACTGGAGCCTAATAATAATGCCATATACAGCCGATTGCCGCAATTAACCAAACTCCCTATCAGGGATTGAAACAATGGGTAGGCATATAATATGAGAACAGCCGATCGAGCCGCAATTAACCAAACTCCCTATCAGGGATTGAAACCGGCTTTTTGAACCCGATCCAGAGTACGACGACCTCGAGCCGCAATTAACCAAACTCCCTATCAGGGATTGAAACACTTGCCTGATTAAGTACAATACCAAGATAACATAGGCCGCAATTAACCAAACTCCCTATCAGGGATTGAAACTAGCTCTTTGTACTTCTCGTCAAAACCATCGAGCCGCAATTAACCAAACTCCCTATCAGGGATTGAAACGGGCAACATAGACGCTGGTGCTGATTTCATCCTGCCGCAATTAACCAAACTCCCTATCAGGGATTGAAACTTGATCGCACTTGATCGAAACTTTTTTTGTTGGGCCGCAATTAACCAAACTCCCTATCAGGGATTGAAACGTATGGGCTTCCTTGAATTCGACCCGATCGCAATCTGGGCCGCAATTAACCAAACTCCCTATCAGGGATTGAAACATCGCTTTTAGAGCTTTCCTGTTGTTGGCAGCTTGCCGCAATTAACCAAACTCCCTATCAGGGATTGAAACCTGTACAACCCGCTGGACAAACCACTGGACAAAGCCGCAATTAACCAAACTCCCTATCAGGGATTGAAACATGATTTGGTGGTAACTAAGGCTGCACTACTTCAGCCGCAATTAACCAAACTCCCTATCAGGGATTGAAACATTTACACAACAAAAGGAGACAAGGCAATGATTGAGCCGCAATTAACCAAACTCCCTATCAGGGATTGAAACATCCTATAAGAAATTTATATATAACAATTGACTCTAACGCCGCAATTAACCAAACTCCCTATCAGGGATTGAAACAGACATTGATATTGTGAAGCTCGAACAATCCTCTGAAGCCGCAATTAACCAAACTCCCTATCAGGGATTGAAACCAATGGTGCGCTCTAGTTTTTCGATCGCAAACAGGCCGCAATTAACCAAACTCCCTATCAGGGATTGAAACTCACCAGTTACTCCCACGCGCTTCAGTACCGCGATAGCACGCCGCAATTAACCAAACTCCCTATCAGGGATTGAAACCGGCTAAGCCGCGCTGCACAATTTCCAAATCGTGCCGCAATTAACCAAACTCCCTATCAGGGATTGAAACTTCCTTGGTTGGTGTTGGTGACTGAAAAACACGGCCGCAATTAACCAAACTCCCTATCAGGGATTGAAACCCGCGATCCATTCGGGCAAGCTTTTTTCGATCGCCCCCGCCGCAATTAACCAAACTCCCTATCAGGGATTGAAACTTCTTTGGTTTGGGTGTAGCTTCTACTGCTGGCCGCAATTAACCAAACTCCCTATCAGGGATTGAAACTGGCTCCCTGGGCTGCCCGAACTGCTCTTAGCTGGATGAGCCGCAATTAACCAAACTCCCTATCAGGGATTGAAACTATTTCCAAGATTTTACCGATGTATCTCTTGTGCCGCAATTAACCAAACTCCCTATCAGGGATTGAAACGCGTCGCGTCCGTCATCCTGAAAGAATTATCATTGCCGCAATTAACCAAACTCCCTATCAGGGATTGAAACGGAAGCTCTCCGGTAATGGTACGGAAAAAATCTGCCGCAATTAACCAAACTCCCTATCAGGGATTGAAACTGGGTATTAAAAAATATTAGAAAATATTATTAAAGCCGCAATTAACCAAACTCCCTATCAGGGATTGAAACCGGCGATAGTGATTTTTCCCGAAGCTAGATCGATAGCCGCAATTAACCAAACTCCCTATCAGGGATTGAAACCGACCGCTTGTGGGACCTGTAATTCTCTCAATATTGCCGCAATTAACCAAACTCCCTATCAGGGATTGAAACTCGGCACCTGTCTAATTCGTATCGTCTGTCTACTTCAGCCGCAATTAACCAAACTCCCTATCAGGGATTGAAACTTAAGAGTTGCGATCGACCTCGAAAGGCGATCGTGCCGCAATTAACCAAACTCCCTATCAGGGATTGAAACCTAAACTCTCTGGCACAGAAGGAAGCTTTAAAAGCAGGCCGCAATTAACCAAACTCCCTATCAGGGATTGAAACTAGTAGCAAGTTCCAGCAGTTGCTGCAACCTAACTTCAGCCGCAATTAACCAAACTCCCTATCAGGGATTGAAACACGCAGGAAATAAGCTACTTGTCGATCGACTCCGCCGCAATTAACCAAACTCCCTATCAGGGATTGAAACCTTTGTCGGATCTAACTCTAGGGTTTTTTGCCGAGCCGCAATTAACCAAACTCCCTATCAGGGATTGAAACATCGTCATCAGATCGACTAACTGACCTTGAATTTGCCGCAATTAACCAAACTCCCTATCAGGGATTGAAACGCTTAGCGCCAAGTCCATAAAACATGGCAGGACTGCCGCAATTAACCAAACTCCCTATCAGGGATTGAAACTTAAAATCCGTAGCAGCCGACAGCGCTTTCCTGAAAGCTTCTAGCCGCAATTAACCAAACTCCCTATCAGGGATTGAAACATTTTTACCTGTGGGAGTAAGTTGAGAGAATTTACGCCGCAATTAACCAAACTCCCTATCAGGGATTGAAACCAAATTCAGGGGCAGGGTTAGCGACTGACTCTAGCCGCAATTAACCAAACTCCCTATCAGGGATTGAAACAAATGATGCACGCTGCAAACTTTGAGCCTCAATCTGCCGCAATTAACCAAACTCCCTATCAGGGATTGAAACCAATCTCAACTTCCTCGCGATCGACTCGCTCAAGCCGGCCGCAATTAACCAAACTCCCTATCAGGGATTGAAACGATAGCAGAACTAATTGTTGTCGAAGCTGTCAGCAGCCGCAATTAACCAAACTCCCTATCAGGGATTGAAACACGGTCGCAGAATGGGACAAAATACTTGCTTTTAGCCGCAATTAACCAAACTCCCTATCAGGGATTGAAACTTCGAGCAGTAAAAAGGCCAACTGGCTCTACACGCCGCAATTAACCAAACTCCCTATCAGGGATTGAAACTTTTCGGCTTCCAGCACTGCCACTAACTCACTGCCTAGGTAGCCGCAATTAACCAAACTCCCTATCAGGGATTGAAACTTTTTTTAAAATAAAAGATGCGACAAACAACATATGCCGCAATTAACCAAACTCCCTATCAGGGATTGAAACATATCTTCTGTGCCTTGCGCCGATAGGTCAAAACCAGCCGCAATTAACCAAACTCCCTATCAGGGATTGAAACTGATACTTGGTGTTTATACATGAACGCACCGGGCCGCAATTAACCAAACTCCCTATCAGGGATTGAAACCAGTAATACCACTGTCTAACCAAGCCCACCAGCGTCCGTCAGGCCGCAATTAACCAAACTCCCTATCAGGGATTGAAACGGCTTATTCAATCACAAATGGCGATCGTAGGCTTAGGCCGCAATTAACCAAACTCCCTATCAGGGATTGAAACTTAACAACAGACGCTAGAGTAACATCTGTTAAAGGCCGCAATTAACCAAACTCCCTATCAGGGATTGAAACAGGCTACCGTCTGAGCCGTGGATTGTTAGTGAGCGCCGCAATTAACCAAACTCCCTATCAGGGATTGAAACTACAAAAACTCAGGTACGGCAAGCTTATTGATTATGCCGGGCCGCAATTAACCAAACTCCCTATCAGGGATTGAAACGCAGGGAACGGGCGGGTTGAGGCACTGCGGGTGATGGAAGAGCGCGGGGATGGCCGCAATTAACCAAACTCCCTATCAGGGATTGAAACATTTTAAGCCCCAACAATAGCAAGCTAGTTAAAGCCGCAATTAACCAAACTCCCTATCAGGGATTGAAACGTCGCCACTGACTAAAAATAGTGTCCCATCAGCACCCATAAGCCGCAATTAACCAAACTCCCTATCAGGGATTGAAACCTCTGAAAGAGCAAAATACAAATTAAGTCACAACCAACCTAAATCCCATCTTTACTTCAAATGACAGTGACAATTCGGCTTTTCAATCAAAGACTCAACCAAAGCATTCAAAGCAACCGCCGCCAACAATCCGCCGCCAAAAGTTCCCACAGTCGTAATATAAGCAACGCCCGATCGCACTAACCGCCGTTTCGCCACCGGAGAATGACTAAAACCGATCGGCATTCCAATTACCAAAGCCGGTTGCAATTGCCCACTCTCGATCGCCTCGCAAACCGCCATCAGCACAGACGGCGCATATCCTATCACCAATATACATCCTTTTTCCAGTTTCAACAACTTATCAAACCACTCACGCTGCTGCCAGAATTCCTGTTCCGCTTCCGCCGCAGCATTGATGTGCGGATCATCAATTAAAGTTGCAATACTTGTTCCCAAATGCGCCAATCTTGTCCGATCCAAAGCAGCAAAAACAGGCGGCACATCAGCCACAATTTGACACTGATTTTTCAAAGCTTCCCGCGCCGATTGAATCGCCGTTTCGCTCAACTTCACAAACGGCAGCAGCGAACAATCTCCGCAGGCTAACACCAGTTTAGAAAGCAAGTCTACCTCAATTTCCGAGCGATCGGGCAAATCCGGCAACAAAAGCTGCAACGACTCCCCAAAAACCTCCGGGTGAGTGTGCGCCCCCGCATCCCAACCCTCCCAAAGTTGTTCCAACTCATCCAACCCCCCCTCAGTTTCCGCCTGCAACAGCCTTAATTGCGCCAATGCGTCCGCTTGCACCGCTTTACAGGAAATATCCCGTCCCAGCAATCCTTCCAGCGCCGAAGCCGTTTCTCTGAGGCGAACAATTTGCTGAATTACCGACAGATATTGCCGTTGCAGAGTCGCCATCAGCGCGTCAGGAGAAGCATCCGCGTCAGTTTCTAAAAGTTTGCGGATGTGAGACAGTTGAAAGCCTTGCTGCTTGAGTGCCACTATTCTTTGCAGTCTTTGCACATCGCTGCGGGTATACAATCTGTAGTTAGAAGTCGATCGTACCGCCGGAGATAGCAGCCCCAAAGCGTGATAATGTCGCACCATCCGAGGGGTAATTGTGCCTTTTACCGCTTCTGTAAGTTGTTTGATTGTCAGGTATTCTTGTTGCATAATACCAATTATAAACAGTAGAGATAAATATAGATTGTACGCGATATGTAGGGAAACGACCTTGTCCTGTCCCGCGCGGGAATCGGCGATTTTTAATAATTATTAAAATACTTATGATGGTAGCATTTTTTTAATTTGCCTAAATTTTCAAGCTAACGGTTTTTATTTGACCTATTGCCGCCCGGACACGGCAATGCCGTGTCCCTACGGTATTTCATATAATTGAAAACAGCCATAAATCTTTAACGTGTGATAATATTTATTTGAGGAAATCCCTCTAAAATCTACCCTTTAAAATCGAATGACGCGATTCATTCACGATCGCTTTGCCAAAGAATACCTAGAAGAACTGCTCTCTCCAGCAGGGATAGTTGATATCGGTCGCGATGTCACTTCCGAAGTGCGCGAAATCGATGTTTACTTTACTCCGAACGCCTCAGTCCCAGAATACATCGAAAGCTTGGGATTGTTGGGAAGACTGGCAAATTCGGCGGCAATCTTTGAAGCGTTCCGCAACCCGGTAAGTGTCAGCGAAGTTATCAGTTGCCTCAGCAAATTGTGGGACGTTCACGGTAAACTAGAGCGACAATCCCGAAGAGAAAATACTGCATTTAACGAAAGTGAATTGCCTAAATTGTGGATTCTGACCGAAAGCATCCAGGATACAAGCCCCCGGATTCATCCGTCCAGAAATAAAAAACCTGTATCCGAGAAACTTGCCCCCCGAATTTATCCGTGGGGTCAATGCTTCAATCTAAAATCTAAAATCTAAAATCTAAAATCGATTGACTCCGACAGCCTCAGAATCGCTGGTGAACGGGTTTCGCGCACAACCAGACGAACCCAATTGGATGCCGGGAATCTATTTTTTGGGGGAATATTTGCGATCGGCAATTGTGGTCATCCATCAGTTGCCAGAAATTCCCGAAACCTTGTGGCTAAGGATTTTGGGTAAAGGAAAAGTGCAGCAAAGAGCAGTTACCCAGTTGAGCGCTTTGAGTACAGATAATCCCCTGCGAATTAATGCGTTAGAATTGCTGTACAGACTGCAATCAAACTTAGTAGCAGATTTAGAACAGGAAATAGAAACAGAAGACCGGGAGTTAATTATGACTATCGCACCTCTTTTTCAAGAACAGTTACAAGCGGCACAGCAACAAGGTAAAGAAGAACAACAGCGCTTAATCTTAGAGAATTTTCTGCGAGTGAGATTTGGAGAATTAGACTCGCTGATGATAGCGTTTCTCTCTCCAGTCTCGACGATACCTGCTGCGGAGTTTACGGTGATTTTACTGGGAATATCTATGCTCACAGTGGATGCAGCAGGAAGGCAAGAAGCGGTGAGATTATTAGCCGAAAATGTCTTGGCAGTGCGGTTAAATGAATCGGGCGAGAGTTTGCCTGCACTCGTTACTAATTTACTGGCTTTACCTGTCGAAGAATTGACATTGTTGTTAGAACAATTGCCTCAGTTATCGGCTGATGAATTGAGGGCTCGATTGGGACAGATACCAGGGTAGAGCTTGTTTTGAGTGCGATCGACTTTACCGACAGTTAATAGGGGTTTTCAATTCTAGGAAATACAGGAAACGGCACTGCCGTTTTCCTACCCGAAAAAAGTCCGGGCCAAAAGCTTGACATTGACACTAATGTCAAGGTTTAGGGTAAAGGAGTCATCTACCCCATCAATTTCCCCAATGACTCCCAATTCCCTCCCCATTTCTCGCCTCTGGCGCCTCGCCCAAGAACATCCAGATGCTGTGACTGCCGCCCTGTGCGGAATTCTAGTAATCTTGGGTTCGCTAGCCCTGCAATTCGGCTGGCTGGGTGTAGCCCTGTTAATCTTACCCGCGGCTTATGTTATCGGCGGCTATTCCAGTACCCGCGAAGGCTTAACTACGCTTTTTCAAGAACACGAATTAGATGTAGATTTGTTAATGATTGTCGCTGCTTTGGGCGCGGCCGGTTTGGGGCTGTGGCGGCAAGAATATCATTTAATTGTTGACGGTGCGGTGTTGATTTTAATCTTTGCAATTAGCGGCGCCCTTGAAGGTTATGCTATGCAGCGGACTGAACGCAGCATCCGCAGTTTGATGAGTTTGACTGCGGATACTGCTAGGGTGGTAATGTACGGCGGGGAACGGGAAGTTGCGATCGACAAATTGGAAATTGGCGATTACATTTTAGTCAAGCCCGGAGAAATCATCCCCACAGATGCCATAATTATTGAAGGCTACAGCGCGATCGATCAAGCCTCGATTACCGGCGAATCGATGCCCGTGGAAAAAACCAGCGGCGATGAAGTCTATGCAGGTACAATCAACGGTGTCGGCGCGCTGAAACTCGAAGTGCATAAAACTCCAGAAAGCAGCTTGATTCAGCGAGTGATTCGGCTAGTTCAAGAAGCGCAAACAGCAGCGCCGCCTTCTCAAATGTTTGTGGAAAAATTCGAGCGCGGTTATGCCAAATTAATTGTCGGTTTAGGCTTGCTGCTGGCAACTTTGCCGCCCTTTGTTTTGGGCTGGAATTGGGAACAGACAATCTATCGGGCGCTGATTTTCCTAGTAGTCGCATCCCCCTGCGCGCTGATGGCTTCGATTATGCCAGCGCTGCTTTCGGGAATTGCTAATGGGGCGAGACAGGGGATTTTGTTTAAAAGTGGCGCGCAATTAGAGATGATTGGTAAAGTCAGGGCGATCGCCTTTGACAAAACCGGAACTCTCACCACGGGAAAACCCGAAGTTATCCAAATTGTACCAGCAGCCGGATATACTGAAACAGAAGTTCTGCAATTAGCTGCAGCCCTAGAAGCTCATTCCGAACACGCGATCGCCCACGCAATTGTCAGCGCCGCCCAGCAGCAACAGTTACAATTGTCAACCGCTACCGACGTACAAGCAAAAATCGGTCAAGGAATTATCGGCAAAGTCAACAATCAAATCATAGCCATTGGTAAAGCCGAATTTGTCGAAGCAACCTCCGAATTAACTCAAATCAGCCAGCAGTTGCAAGCAGAAGGTAAAACAGTTGTTTGGGTAGCCAAAGGCGATGAGCTTTTGGGAATCATTGCAGTAGCAGATACCATCCGTCCCGAAGCAGCAGCAACGGTAAAACACTTGCAAAAATTAGGCGTAGAACATATAATTATGCTAAGCGGCGACAACGAGAAAACAGCTCAACACATCGCCCGCCAATTAGGCATCAAAGAAGTGTACGCCGAACTTTTGCCAGAAGACAAAGTGCAGGCAATTAAACAACTGCAAACCAAGTATCAAACTGTAGCAATGGTAGGAGACGGCATCAACGACGCCCCCGCCCTCGCTCAAGCTTCCGTGGGCATTGCGATGGGGATTTCCGGCAGCGACGTTGCTTTAGAAACTGCTGATATCGTATTAATGGCAGATAAATTAGAGCAACTAGCTAAAGCCATTAGTTTAGGCCGCCGCGCTCAAAATGTCGTCAAACAAAACATTGTTTTTGCACTCAGTTGCATTATACTGTTACTGGCTGCCAATTTTTTAGGAAATATCACCATGCCTTTGGGCGTCATCGGTCACGAAGGCTCTACAGTAATAGTCACATTAAGCGGTTTGAGACTGCTGAGAAATTAGACACGAAAAACCGCTAAAATCGACGACGCAGAGCAAGAGCGAAATTAGTTTCCCGGCTTGGCCCATTGGTGACAATTTAACGTTAAACTAACCGTCTCTCTTGTTTGTATCGAAGCCTAGATCCCCCCTAACCCCCCTTAACAAGGGGGGGACAAGATTCTTCTCAAAGTCCCCCTTCTTAAGGGGGATTTAGGGGGATCGAGACTCAACTACAAGCGACATTTATTATGAGTTTCAGTCTTAAGCTGTCACCAATGGGCTTTGCCTGGGAACGAGAATCCGATCTGCGTTCATCTGCGGTTAAAACTTCTAAATATTAAGAAAAAATACAATCTGTGTTTTGTCACTCAAAACACGCTACCGTCAAAAGTATAGAATCATACCAAAATCTAAAGTTGCTCGAAACTGCAATAAAAATTAACCTAGAAAAAGTCTAGAAAATGGTACAGAACTGATTGCACCAAGAGCAATAGAAAACAAGTTTTCTGTTGGAGGCTATTATGAACCACAAAGTCCTTGGGGCCACGCGGAACGTTGCAATTGTTGGCCCTTATTTAAGCGGTAAAACCGCACTGCTGGAAAGTTTGCTATCGGTGACAGGGACAATTACCCGCAAAGGAAATGTCAAAGATGGCAACACAATAGGTGATAGTTCGCCGGAAGCGCGCGATCGCCAAATGAGCGTAGAAGTAAACGCCGCCACCGCTGAATATCAAGGCGTCCGCTTCACATTTCTCGACTGTCCGGGCTCGGTAGAATTTGCCCAAGAAACTTACAATGCGCTAATTGGTGTGGATGCAGCGATAATTGTTTGCGAACCCGTTGCCGATCGCACTTTAACCCTCGCACCCCTGTTTAAATTCCTCGACGATTGGGAAATTCCCCACCTAGTTTTCATCAACAAGATCGATCGAGCTTACACAGACGAAACTACTTGTGGCACCAACTTCACCGACGTGATTGACGCGCTCAAATCAGTTTCCAGTAGACCGATCGTACCTCACCAATATCCGATCGGCAAAAACGAACAAATCATCGGTTTTATCGACTTAGTAACCGAACAAGCTTACCACTACCATCCGGGCGCCGCCGCAGATCCCGTCCCGCTTCCAGAACACCTCAAAGCACAAGAAAGCGCAGCGCGGCAGCAAATGCTCGAAGAATTGGCGAATTTTGACGATCATTTACTCGAAGAATTGCTCGAAGAAATCAATCCCGACGCCGAAGAAATTACCCGCGATTTAAAGATGGAATTAGGCGCAGATTTAATTGTGCCAGTATTCATCGGCATCGCCGAACAAGATTTCGGCGTGCGGCCTCTGCTGGAAGCTTTGCTGAGGGAAGCGCCGACACCCGAAACTACAGCCGATCGCCGTGGCATTATACAAAGTGAAAACAAAGTTCTAGCTCAAATCCTCAAAACCTATTACACGCCCCAGGGAGGCAAACTATCGTTAGTGAGAATGTGGCGGGGGACGCTGGCAGACGGAGCAATTTTGAACGGCGTTCGAGTTAACGGTTTGTACCGCTTGACCGGCCAGCAAACGCAAAGTTTGCAGTCTGTCAGCGCCGGGGAAATAGTGGCTGTGGGAAGGCTAGAAGGCGTGAAAACAGGCGATACGCTGGGTTCGGAGGAATTATTGCCAAAAGCAGAAATTATCTCCCCTGTCTACGCACGGGCGATCGTCCCAGAAAAGCGCAACGATGAAGTTAAGCTGAGCTCCGCTTTAGCTAAATTGCTAGAAGAAGACCCATCTTTAGTCTGGGAACAGCACGGCGACACTCACGAAATTATACTTTGGGGTCAAGGCGAAATCCACCTGAAAGTAGCCCTAGACAGGTTGCGCCGCAAGTATAATTTGCCGATGGCGACTCACTTACCGCAAGTGCCGTACAAAGAAACCATCCGCAAACCTGCATCTTCCATCCACGGGCGCTACAAACACCAAAGCGGCGGGCACGGACAATTCGGCGACGTGTACCTGGATATTACACCGCAGCCTCGCGGAGAAGGTTTCACCTTTACCGACAAAATAGTCGGCGGCGTCGTCCCAAAACAGTACATTCCCGGCGTGGAAGTGGGAGTGCGCGAGTATTTGGATCGCGGCCCGCTGGGTTTCCCGGTGGTAGACGTAGCGGTGACGCTGACGAACGGTTCCTATCATACCGTTGACAGTTCCGAACAAGCTTTCAAGCAAGCGGCGCGTTTGGCGATGCAGGAGGGAATGGCGAAGTGCGAACCGGCATTGCTGGAGCCGATCGCCAAAGTTGAAATTTGCGCTCCGAACGAGTGTACATCAAAGGTGTTGCAGTTGGTCAGCGGACACCGCGGCCAAATTCTCGGCTACGAAGGTAAAAAAGACTGGAAGGGATGGGATGCAGTTTCTGCTTATTTGCCGATCGCAGAAATGCAGAATTTGATCGTAGAATTGCGATCGCAGACAATGGGAGTCGGATTTTTTAATTGGGAGTTCGATCGATTGCAAGAAGTGCCGGAACCGTTAGCTAAGCGGGTTTTGCTAACAACTGGTGGCAATGGAAACGGTAATGGTAAAAGTTAGGTAATTGTCTTAAAAAACCCGGTTTCTTCAATAAACCGGGTTTTTGTACGAGTTGCAATTAAAGTTTATTGGGTTCAATTCCCATTTACCTCACATCTTGCACCCTTCTCAAGAACAGGCTTTCCGGCCTGTTCCACAAAGAGTGAATTTTCTTGTGGAACAGGCCGAAAAGCCTGTTCATAAAAAGCTTATTGAGAAGGGTGCAACATCTCAGATTTACCGGTTGCACCCTTCTCAAGAACAGGCAAGATGCCTGTTCCACAAAGAGTGAATTTTCTTGTGGAACAGGCCGAAAAGCCTGTTCATAAAAAGCTTATTGAGAAGGGTG
>NZ_JAUBUB010000019.1:0-27010 GCF_036705265.1 Microcoleus sp. B4-C2 | reverse complement strand
CAACATCTCAGATTTACCGGATTATTGAGTTAACTTACTTAACGCTGAAATAATATTCTCAGCTAGCATTAACGCAGTTTTTGCTTCTTTTTGTAAGTTAAACATAGTATCTTCATAATCAGCTTTATTCCTCATTTTTCTCAATCGACTTAAATCTTTGCCTATCTCTATCATTGTCTGGCATTTTGATTGATTGTAAATAAAATTTTCAGCTACATATTGATGTTCATTGATATCATAAGTTTTATTGCGCGACAGTCTGGGATCTTGTTGAATGTCGCGCAAGTAATTCCGTGCTAGGCAAAACGCAGAATAATAGGCTCTACTTACAGCAGAACGCAATTTTGCTTCTTCACTGGTTCCAGCTAACTCTTTTGCTAAATTAAAGTATTCCTCCCAATCGAATTTCATTCCCACCCCAAGTCAATGTTTAGTATATTGTTAGGAATGACAGGACTCGCGTCTAGCCACCAAGTGCGATCGAGATTTTTTAACTTTGCAAAAGCTTCATCGACTTCGAGTTGGGTGTAAATGGTAATCCACAGGGATCGCCAGTTGGCAATTTCTGGATCGGTTTTCACTTCCAAGCCTAATCTTTCCGTAGGAAATAGCGCTCGAATGTGATCGTAACCTTCCAGAATCAAAGGTGCGATCGCTTCTTGTTCGATGATGATTTGAAAACTTTCTATAGGGTTTTCAACCGCGTACAGGCTTTTGATTTTATTAAAAGATGCAATTAAATTGTCAAAGGCTTTAGCTATTTCAGAGGGATTCTCCACTTCTCCTGGCGGCTGAGGAAAGGAAGGGCTTAAATTTGCAGCATCCGTGCTGTAAATGCTGTCACTTGTCGGCTGGTATCGTTTGTCTTTTGATTTTGCTTGGTACTGCTCTTTTAAGTCGAGGCGTTCTCTTGTGTAAATTTCGTTCAGAGTGTTGTTTTGTTCGGCTAATTTTTCTAAAGCCAATATCTGACGACTTATATTCTCTTCCAACTCGCCAAGCTGGACAGATGAATCTAGTTTAGCTAAAGCAGCGCCAAGGGCTTGCAGACTAATAATATCTCTTCCTTTCATAAAAGTCGATGGTTTGGAAGTTAGGGATTAACTTTACCAGTAATCGTGAAACCTGTCTGGATATTGTAGCAGATTTGGCGGTTGAATGTACCTTTGGTTCGTAGAGGCGGGTTCATCAACAATATATAACGATGACCAACAATCTATATAAACCCGCCCCCGCCCCACGGCCAATCTGAATGTACATTTCGATTTACCGTGGGGAGAGAGGGCGGGTTTTCGAGATTGTTTGTTTCAGGCGATTATGGTTTGTGAAACCCGCCACTACGATCGCACAAATTATACGCTCGCGAATCAACGAGACATGATATTAGAGAACTCGATAATTCATCAGTGTATCCGTGTCAAAATCTCTTAGAGTGCCTTCTTCCTCACCCTAAAAAGAAATAATCAAGTAACCATTCAGGAACTTAGCACCAGTAACAGACTTCCCAGTCAGCGCCGGAGGCAGCAAAATATTGCGCCGCTGATCGCCCGCTTCGATCGTCACTTCCGGCCCCGATTGAATCAATTTAATTTCTTTCTTGTCAAACCCAGGCAAAAACAAACTAACTTGACGCTGTGCAATGTTTATGTTAATCGGTTTGGGAGCTTTTGCAGCCTCCGAAAAATCTGGCAAAGCATCAATTAACGGCTGCCAATTATTGTCACTGTGCGCCGGAACCGAAACAGCCGTCAAAGGATCAAAATCGGCAGTAATAGCTTCTGTAACCGATGCTTGATTAACAATGACACCGCCCACAGTCAAACTAACTTGTTGAGAACTTCCCCAAAGATAGCGGGCAGTTGCGATCGCACTTGCATCCCCAGTCGTCACCAAAAAAGCCGCCGTGCGGTTCGGATCTGCCAGCGCTTCCTTACCCTTATCCAAAAGATTATCGACTTGCTTAGTAGATTGAAAAGCATTGTCTCCCGACATATCCACCGTCAACACCGTACTGACAAGCGGTTGAATAAAAGGCGACGACGACAAAGCTTTACCCAAATCCGAATCTACCAAAGCTTGGCGGAAGCGGCGGATGTACCAACTCAGAATTTCCGGCATTCCCAGCATCCGCAGCGTATCCATGCCGCCATTGCCGTCATAAACAATTACATCGTATTGTTTGCTGTCGTCGTATTCCCGAACTTCGTTCAACGCCAGCGCGCTGTCCATTCCCGGTAACACCCCTAATTCTTGACCGTAAATCTGCTTGAAAAAGGGAGTGCGGACATATTGAGCTTCTAGTTGTTTAACTTCGTCCCACCTGCGTTCTAGCAGTGGCCCGCTTTGCACCTGAACTGCTTTGAGGTTGGGGGCGATTTCCTGGGGGCACAGAGTCAGGGGAACCCCTAGCAGGATACCCAATGCAGGGCCCGGATCTTGGCCGAGCAGCAGAACTCGCTTGCCTTGAGCGGCATATTTTTTAGCTGTTGCGATCGCGATCGTACTGCGGCCAGTGCCGCCTTTGCCCAAAAATGTCAAAATCAAAGCCATTTTCTGTTCTCACTGCCAAAGCTTACTCTTTAACATTTAAGCGCAACCTTCAGCGAGAGTGGGGGAGGGGGGAGAGGGGAAGAGGGGGAGAGTGGGAGAGTGGGAGAGGGGGAGAGTGGGAGACGAAAGGAAACACAGTTAAATTCAATCCGTGTATCCGTGTCCGAATCCGTGTCGTGCCCCTCTTCCTTCTACATCTGTTAAACGGGTTCTAGCTCATCTTCAAAGAACCAAGTCGCAAAACCGTCAAACTTGACAACCACGCCTACTCCGCTACCGTCAACCATTCTGAATCCGTCAACAGTGCCTACTGGATTCTCCTTTATCTTGCCCACCATATTTGCAGGTATCCGATCTCTGAGACGGCGCACCTTCACTCTCTGACCTACTTCTATTGCCACTGAAATTGTTCTCCTGCTCTATATAACCTATATACAACCGTTTATTTTACAGTTTGGCGTCTACTTCGGAACAGCCACACCCGCAGGCGATCGCTCGCTATGATTTTCCATCGAAATTTCGACCAACTTTCCCTAAAAGACGGTATTCTAGTCGGAGTTTGTCGATCGTCTACCCTGATTCGCTTGGGTTTGCTTCATAATGTTCCACAGCGGCAAGCTCCACTGGCAGAGGCTGTTCACCACTTAGATAATTATTTTTTAGTGATTCGCAAAAAGAAGTTTTTTATTAATTGCCACAACTACAGGATTTCTCCCCAATTAGTCATCCTTCAGGCAGAAGCCAAAAGACATTCAAAAGCAGTAATTAATTTTATGTTTGCTATATATAAATCTGCCCTCTCTGACGTTGACAACGGCGAAATTTCATGCTGTAAAGGACTTTGAGTCTGGTTTGCCAAATTTCCCGAAGGTCAGATTTTAGGAAACGGTCATGTTGTAACACTTTACTAAAATCTGACCCAAAAAAGAAGTTTTAATGCTAAACTTTCAGGCTGATAAAGTTTATTTTTGCTGCTGTGTTACGGCGTAAAAAATGGAACGATTGCCGGATTTAGGGTGTCTGATACAGGAAAGGAAGTCTAGAAACTTCAATATGACAAAATTGAAATTATGAATAAAATTTTTACCTGTGGGCGATCGACCAAAATTCCGCTCCTAAGTTTGTCCTTGGCTGTGCTGGCGAGTCTGTCGCCCTTTCGTGGGACGATCGCCAGTCCGCCCTCTCCATCCCCCAAACAGCCGTCAAACCCTACTAAAATTGTCTCAGTCGCTCGACCGCCAGCACTGCCAACCGCCTCAAAATCTCCAAAAAATCCGGCAATATTGGCGGCGAATTCATCCCCAGCAGAGACGATAAACGCCCAGGGAACAGCGGCCGCGCGATCGCTCGAAATAGAAGAAATTAGCGGTACAGTCAGCTTTAAAGGCCGGCCAGCGGTCGTGGGCGATCGGCTACTCGCCCCCGGAGATGAAATCATCACCGGCCCCAATTCCACAGCCCGTTTAGGCATCGACAACAACATCGGCACCGTGGAAGTTGCCGAAAAAACCACACTCAGAATATCCGATTTGTCAAGCCGTGCAGGCGGCGAAAAAAGCACAGCCATTTTTGTCAGCAGGGGGCGAGTCAGGTTGTCGATCGGCAAAACTGCTGCTGCAACTCCCGCAGCCACCACCTCAACAATTATCCCGCCGAACCAAATAGCCGCCCTCAATACCTTCAGCGGACTCGGCAAATCCAGTCAAATTGCCCAACAAACCCGTTCTGCCAGAACCGCCCCAATCAGGGTTGAAACCCCAGAAGGCGTTGCCGGAGTCCGCGGCACATCCTTTGGCGTCAGCGTCGGCGGCGGCAAAACCGCAGTCGAAACTATTGAAGGTGCAGTCGTAGTATCCGGCAACACCGACTCGGAAGTAGTTCTCAACAGCGGCAACTCCACGACTATTTTCCCTCAAACCTCCCCCGTGGCGCCCTCAGCCAGCCCTCGCCTAGCTAAACTCAAAGTCCGCAGTTTATTGAGAGTCAGCGGCAATATCTATCGCCTCAGCGGTCAAATTAACCCGATCGACACAGTTTATGTCCACAACGAAGAGATTAAGATCGATCGAAAAGGCAACTTCAAAATCCAAGGAATTTTACCTCCAAGTCGCCGCCTCAAAATCGTAGTGCGAGGCCCGTCAGTCACAGAAAGGCATTACAGCTTCGCAGTTCGCTAAACAACCTATCGTCGCGAGTAATCTACGCGGGCCGTCTCTGAGGACTTGAGTTATATCTGAGATGTTGCACCATTCTCAATAAGCCGTAGGGGCGGGTTCGCCAACAGCCTTAAAGCTTGCAAATAGGTTCTATAAACCCGCCCGACCCCACGAAAAAGCCTGTTCTTGACAAGGGTGCAAGATGTGAGTTAGATCCTAAGTTTTATCTGGGTTGATTATTTTGTGTAGGTGCGAAGCATTTTGCGATGAATCTCGGTAGTCAAAATAAATAAATTTTGCCCCCACCCTTCGCCCTTACGGTATTGTAAAACTTCATGACAATCAAGCATCCAGGATACAAGCCCCCGGATTCATCCGTCCAGAAGTAAAAAACCTGTATCCGATAAAGGATCCCCCGAATTTATCCGTGGGGTCAATCTAAAATCTAAAATCTAAAATCTAAAATCGATTGACTCCCACTCCTCTCGAAGTTCGGACTCGAATGTCAATTATTGCGTCTAATTAATTGCATGAAGTTCAAAAAATGGATCGATCATCTCAAACAGAATCAACTGATCGGCTTGCGGCAATATGTATTCACAAATCCTCCCTGGATGACAGGGGCAGTAGTAGGTCTAATGTCTGTCGCCATGCTGCAATTGGGAATGTGGAAACCCCTTGAATATTTGGGATACAAAACTCTCTTTCAAATTCGAGAATCGGGAATTTTGCCAAATCCCGGATGGGATCAGAGAATTGCGGTAATTGCGATCGAACGGCATTCCTTGCAAGAATACGGTCAATTTCCTTGGCCTCGCAACCGCTACGCCCAACTGCTAGAAGCACTGAAAAAATCTCCCCCCACAGCCGTTGGTTTTGACATTCTTTTCCTCGATCCAAGTCCGAAAGATGATATTTTAGCCGCTGCAATCGCCACCAACGGCAAAGTTGTACTCGCTAAAACCACCAAAGAAGAACCCGTAGCATCTTTAAAAGCAGCAGCCGCAGGTGTCGGCCACATCGGCCAGGAACCCGATAGCGACGGTATTAGCCGCGAGTCAAAAATCTTTCTCAACGGGATTCCTAATTTCGGTTTAGCAATGACTCACAGGTACAATGCTGCTAATCCCCAAGATCCAGTATTGCTCCCACAGTCCAAAAATAAGCAGGAAAAAAAAGTCTGGGTTAACTGGCCAGGGAAAACAGAAAATCTACCTACCTATGCTTTTGTTGATGTCGTAGAAGGTAGAATTCCAGCAGATTCTCTGACTAATAAGTTAGTTTTAGTGGGCATAGTTGCTACCGGTTTCGATCCGATATCTTCACCTCTAAACAAGACTACGGCTGGGGTTTATTTATATGCAGCGTTGATTGACAATTTGCTCAATCAACGCTTGCTCCAGCGGCTGCCGGTACTCGTAGAAATTTTGTTATTGTTGGGGATTGGCCCGCTTACCGCTTTGGTTCTGGGCAACCGAGGTGTTAAAGAGAGAATTGCGATCGCTCTCGGTTTGCCTATAATTTGGATTGGGGCTGCCGCTTTGTTATTTGGCTTCTTTTTTTGGTGGGTTCCGATTGCCGCACCTATCGGCACTCTCATTTTATCTAGCACTGCTTTGCAACTTCGGGAACAGTACGAAAAGCAGCAGTTGATGAGGTTATTTGAAAAGCACGTCGATCCAGAGACTGCTCAGCTTATTTGGCAACGCAAAGCTGAGATATTTGAACAGGGAGAACTCGAACCTCAAGAACTTACAGCAACGGTGCTGTTTATGGATATTCGTAGTTTTACTTCAATTTCAGAAAAAATGCCACCGCGGGATTTGCTCACCTGGCTGAACAATTATTTGGAAGCGATGACTAACTGTATTATGGATCACGGTGGCGTTGTAGATAAATACATCGGTGATGCAATTATGGCAGTTTTTGGAGTGCCTTTTTGCCATAGCGAATATGCAGAAATTCAACAAGATGCTTTGAATGCAGTTGCGGCTTGTATTGCGATGCACGAACGGCTGCACCAACTTAATCAGCAGCTTAGAATTGAACGCAAACCTTTAATTAAGTTTGGCATCGGGTTGCATACCGGACAGTTAGTTGCTGGTAGCGTGGGCGGTTCCCGGCGTTTGAATTATTCTGTGATCGGCGATGCTGTCAATGTTGCTGCTAGATTGGAGGCGATGAATAAGGAAATTGTTTCTGACAGTCCTTTTAATTTGTTGGTGACGGCGAGGACTTTTTCTTACGTGCGCGATCGCTACGAAGGCCAAAAAGTAGGCTCAATTCAATTGCGCGGCAAAAAAGAAGAGACTGTGGTTTATGCTATTTTGGGCGAAAAACATTAGTCAGTTGTCAGTTGTCAGTTGTCAGTTGTCAGTTGTCAGTTGGGAAAATTACCTTTTTCCCAATTCCCCATTAGACATTCCCAATTCCCAATTCCCCGTTCCTAATGACTGCGGACTAAGCTGTCGCGCATTTAATTGGGATAGTTATGTTAGTAAAAATCTTGTGGGGTGGGCATCTTGCCTGCCCTAAAAGTGAAAATTAAATGTAGTATAGCTTACTGACCAATCTAATCAAATACGCTTAGCCCCAAAGTTTTAGCTATTTTTTCTAACAGAAATAAGCCACCGATAGAATTTCCGTCCTTATCCAGGGGCGGACTGTAACAGCCGATCGCACCTTGACCCGGAATTACCGACACCAAAGCCCCGCTAACTCCCGACTTGGCCGGCAACCCCACCCGCAGCGCAAAACGGCCCGATGCTTCATACAAACCGCAAGTCGCCATCAGCGCTTTGACAGTACGGCAGTTTTCCCCCATTGCTCGATCGCCGCTATTTACCAAAACCATCCCCAGCTTAGCTAAATCCTCCACAGTTCCCGACAAACAGCAGATGCGATTGTAGGTTTCTAAAGCAATTTCGGGATTTTGAATGTAACCCGATTCTACCATTTTCAACGCGAGATTCCAATTGTTTTGATTCGGATTTTTCTTCACTGAATCGAGCATTAACTCGTCAACAAATAACTGACTGTTTGCCTGTTGATTCAGCCAAGTTCGCAAGTTTTGACAGCGGGACACAGCATTTTGACCGGGAATCAAAGACGCTAGGGCGATCGCCCCGCTATTAATCATCGGGTTTCTCGGCTTCCCTTGGTCTATTTCGAGTTGAGTTAAAGAATTGAAAGGCAGTTCCGAAGGCTCACACCCAACGCAGTCAAAAACCGTTTTTTCGCCCAATTCGCACAGCAAATAAAGCAGCACAAAAGGCTTGACTACACTCATCAGCGGGAATGTGTGAGCAATGCTACCCCAGCTCACAATTTGCGCGTCAATTGCCCGAATTTGCACGGCAAACCCTTGTCTGTCGGCTTGCGCTAGGAGAGGTATGTACGCAGGGATTTGACCCGATTTACTGCGATTAATTGCCTCTTTTGCCCAAACTGCCAGTTGTTCCGGTTCCAAGGAAGATAGTTGGCTGGTGGATATTTTCACTCTCGATTATTTCGATCATTTTAAATTTTAGATTGCCATTCCTGGCGCGATATTGAGCCAGAAACCCCGTTTATTTATTAACCGAATTGCGTCACTTGGGGCCGCTCCGGGAAGAAACTGGGTTTCTTCGGGGATCTCAACCAAGCTCGAACTTCAGGCTAGTCAACTACCCAGCATCAAGCGGAGTACCGCCGGAGATGTGGGCTTGTATCTGAACTCCACCGCAATTGGGAGAACCTTTGCAGAATCTCAGCTTTAGTTTCACCGCCCGACACATTAGGGGATGCTGACAAGCTCCCCGTACTCGTCCAGTCCTGCCGAACGAGCAACGTTCTCATGGCAATATTTCGCGCACCCACCAAATCAGCATGAAGCTCATGCCCGCAACACTCGCAACGAAACAATAGTCCTTTTTTAGGTCTATTGCCGGCCGAAGTGTGTCCACATTTTGGACAGCTTTGCGAGGTATAATTAGCTGGAACTTTAGTAGCTAAAGAGCCGTTCAAATTAGCTTTGTAGTCAATATAGCCGTGCAGTTCGGCAAACGACCATTTAGCTTTGTTTCGATTAGCTTTTCGCTGTTTTTTGCTAACCTTTTTACCAGACTTGGACTTGGTTCTATCCCGAATTCCGGTTAGGTTTTCCAGTCCAATTAAAGTATTAGGCTTTGCAATATCCTTGCTGATTTGGTGGTTCACGTCAGCGATAAACCGTCTTTCTCTTCCCGACAAAGCAATTAGTCTGCGCTTTGCCGAACGAGTGTCTTTACGCTGAAGAGTTTGTCTAGCTTTATGATAGCGGTTGGCTTTATGTCTAGCTTCTGAACCTGAGTAGAAATTAGACTTGTTTTGTAAGTCTGTTTCTACGGCTAAGTAGCGCATCCCCACGTCAACGCCAGAAACTCTAGTTATTTTCAGTGGGTCGAGTTCAGGGGTTTCTACCTCAATACTTACCATCAAATAGTAAACCTTAGAGGAACGCTGATAGACAATTTTAGCTGCTCCAACTTTGGAACCATTCGCAATGAAATCCAGATGCTTGTTGTAGCCATCATACGAGACTACTATTCGACCAGTCAGGGTAATAATACTCACCTTCTGCTCGGATTTAAACGAGTAGTCACGCTGATAATTCAAGGTACAGGTTCGAGAGATATACTTAGGGGGTTGGTCTAGTCCTTTGTACCGTTTCTTGGTGTACCCTTTAGCGATAGCATCGTTAGATTGTTTTACCTTAGTCCAGAGAGTTTTATACGTTGCCGAAACTTGTCTCGGTACATTGCAAGCCATCTGAGCGCCAAGTCCAAATCGAACTCGCAATTCATTGTAGACAGCCTTTTGTAACTTAGCACCATTGCTGGTTTTGTTCGCATCAAAAGCAACTTGTGAAGTATGATTCAAGGCATCGCGATAAGCCAAGGTAGTCTGAGATACCAAAGCTTTTTGCTCGGCATTCAGGTTTAGTTTTAGCTTGGCGGTGATTATTTGAGGCATTACTTTCACGAACTATGACAAAATTCAATCTCGTGAACATACAAAAAGCAAGTGGTGTAGCAAAATAATTTGTTCGCTCATCGACCGCCCCTCGCCTTCCAACACCTAAAGTCGTTGGTTTAGTTCGGGGCGGTTCTCTTCACTCACGCAAATTCCTCCCGACGCTCACCTGGGTACAGGTAGAGCGCGGGACTCCTTTTGATTTAGTTGACGTTTCTGCCCGCCGGGAGCAAATAAATTTTTCATAAAAAACCTGTACTTTGCATAAAAATCTCCCTTTCACCCGGATATATAAGTAGCAGCTTCAAGGCAAGGCTGCTATCTAAAACAAACCAGCACTAGCTGGAAATGCCTTCAGATTCTTATGTTTAAGCCCCAGCAAGGGGCGGGGTGCATATTTAACTTAATTCTTTCAGAGTTCGCCAAATCCTGTCCGGAAAACCCCCGAACCTTTAAGAATGTACTATCCAACCGGATTCACCAAAACCAGGATAAAAAAATGGCAGACGAACCGAAAGCAGAAGCACCAAAGCCCGCTCCCATGATTTTTAAGGGAGTGTGCAAGGAGGGAGTTCTCAAAGGCAAAGAAATTGAAGGCAAACTAGATATCAAAGTTAACGTCGAATCTGTCACAACCCCAGAAGCAACGCCCAAAAAATCCGAGTGGGAGCCAGTTATCTTTTGGGTATTGTTTGCATTCATGGCAAACTTGATTGTCGGCGACCCCGCCGGAATGAGAAAAAAATACAGCTCCCCACAAAGGTCTTCTTCTCATCAGATGTTAAACCAATCTGGGGAGCAGTCGCTGTTGCCTAAGAAAAACACCAGCAACTTGCCACTTTAGGCTCTGGGAGCCTGCCAGCCACGCAAATAGTAATAGAAAGACCCGAAATATTCATCGAATACTCGCGTCGTAGTTACCAAAGCTTCTGCACTAGGCAGAAAATCTCCCGCGTCTAAGCGGAGTCTGGATTTCCCTCCTGCCGTGGGTTGAAAAGTGTAGAAGTCGGTAGCCCTAGGAATCACCTGGATTCCCATATTCGCAAAAGCGAGGCTGGCACGGCGCATCTGAATCGCAGATGTTACCAGGATTACTTTGCGCGGGGCGCCACGGCTGTCGAGTATCTTTCTCACTTCTTCGGCGCTGGTGCGTATGTTGCTGCCGTTATCGTCGAGAACGATACTGCTGCGCGGCACGCCCATGTTGTTTGCCAGCAAAGTCTCGATATCCTTCGCTTCCCCAACATAACCCTCCAACTCTGGTCTGGGCCCAGCGGTAACGATGACCATCGGTGCCACTTTTTGGCGGTACAAAACGGCAGCATAGGGCAGGCGATTACCTGTATCTGTCAGTTGAATCGCTACTCGGTTGGGGATGTGAGGCTGAGTGGTTCCCTTGCCTAGGAGAACTATCGCCGCTGCAGTTTCATCGCAGCAAGCTGTGCGGACGGCGGCAGCGGCGTCCCGTTCTGCTTGGTCGGCGAACCAGTAAGCGACAACTGGCATACTCGAAAGGATCAAAACTAGCAGGGCTGCCAGGATCATTCTCGGCGCCGGGTTGCGGATGCCCCCGTTCGTGATCAGCGCCGACGCAATCACCAGCAGAGTGATGGAAAAACCCAACGGCTTAAAGAAGAAGGCTATGAGCCCGAAAATCGCTGCTCCGACTGGTGTGTCTGGCGCAAAAAAAGCCAGGAACAAAAGGCTGATCAGCAGCAAAACGCGCAGTCGGTCTAATAACGGATTGTCTTTACCTCCTGATTGATCCCACCACGATTTGATCAGTGAGAACAGGAGGAATAGAAATAGAATGCGAGCTAACAGTTCTGGCATCTTGCAATATTCTGTGTCTTCATAAATTAGTACGGAAGTGTGGAAACGAGCGCGAATTTAGCTGCGGGAGGAAATACGGGCATCGGTGGGTTTTTAACTTTCGCGAATAACGCAGTCCGATCGCATTTATCCTGATGCTCGATTCCGGTCAGCTATCAACTATTGGTTGCAGGGTGTAAGCCCGCTACTTCCAGTCACAGATTGCTGACAGTTAATTGGTAATTGATAACTGGTAATGGTTGATTGGTAATTGGTAATGGATCGAACACGCCGCAGGTGGAATTGACAATTCAAGCCTGCTTTGTTCTGCCTACTTTTTTCCCCATTACCTGTTACCGATTCACCAATCCCAATTTATCGGCGCTTCAGTTGATTCCGAATTGCCTGCGTTACCGTTTGAATTACTTTAACACGAGCATAATACTTGTTATTGGCCGCAATTAGCGTCCAGGGAGCAGCCGGCGTGCTGGTGCGCTGAATCATTTGATTCACCGCTACTTCATAATAA
The DNA here is from genome assembly GCF_036705265.1 of Microcoleus sp. B4-C2. Lineage (NCBI taxonomy): Bacteria > Bacillati > Cyanobacteriota > Cyanophyceae > Oscillatoriales > Microcoleaceae > Microcoleus > Microcoleus sp. B4-C2. Next base: position 14,971 of record NZ_JAUBUB010000019.1, on the reverse strand, counting down.
TTCCACTTTTCCCGATTCCGCCAATCTTCTTCGGTGAGTTTGTATTGTTTAAATGGATTGTTTTGCCGCTCTGTAAACCGCTTTAGTTGCTCGTCAGGACTGATGTGCAGCCAGAATTTAACTAAGACACAACCGAAACTGGTGAGTTGCTCCTCAAATTCGTTGATTTCCTGATAAGCTCTGCGCCATTCGGGTTCGGTGGCAAATCCTTCGACTCGCTCGACGAGCACTCTACCATACCAACTACGATCGCAAATGCTGATCTTACCAGCCGTTGGCAGCCGCTGCCAGAACCGCCAGAGGTAGTGATGCGCTTTTTCTTCGTCTGTCGGCACCCCAAAGGCATTAGCGATGTAACTGCGGGGGTCTAGGATGTCCGTCAAGCGTTTGATGGCTCCTCCTTTGCCGGCGGCGTCCCAACCTTCAAACAACACTAATACGGGGATTTCCTCTTCGTAGATGCTTTGTTGCAGTTTGCCAAAACGGGTTTGTTCCTCGCGCAGTTGCTGTTTGTATTCGTCGGGCGACAGCGATTGAGTTAAATCTACTTGGGCCAGCAAGTCGGGTTCGGTGGGTTGCAAGCTTTCTTGAGGTGGCAATTTCACGGGTGCAGATTGCATCGGCAGTCTGTCTAAGGCTTCTGTAATTGTCGCTGCCATTTGGGTCAAAACTTTGACTCTTGCCCACCGCTGACAATCGCCTTCTACTAGCGTCCAAGGTGAGGGGCCCGTGCCGGTTTGGGCTACCATTTCTTCGGCAAAAGTTGTGTATTCTTCGTATTTTTTGGCTTGTTTCCAATCTTCGGGTCGCACTCGCCAAGCTTGTAATGCGTCATCTTCTAGTTTTTTGAGCCGATGCTTGAGTTCTTTTTTGCTCAGGTGAATCCAAAATTTGGCAATTGCGGCGCCGTCATCAACCATCTGCCGCTCGAAGGCGTTGATTTGCCTGATGGCTGTCGGTACTTCTGCGTCGGAGACTCGATCGAACAATCGGTCTTCTAAAATGTGAGTGTACCAACTGTGGTAGAAAAAACCAATTTTGCCGCGGGCGGGGAGTTTCTGCCAAAACCGCCATAGGAAAGGATAGCCCCTTTCTGCATCAGACGGCGGCCAAATCGGGTGGACGGCAAACCCGCGCGGGTCCATGTACCCCACCATTTTTTTGACCAGCGCGCCTTTACCGGCGGCGGCCCAACCTTCGAGGACGATGATTGCGGGCAATTTTTTTTCCCAGCAGGCCAGTTGGAGCGATCGCAACTGTTGCATTAAAATTTCTATCTTGGCATCATAGGTTTCTTTATCCAGGGAGATATCTAAATCGAGGTTGTCGAGCATATTTACCTCATATTAATCTGTAAAAAACAGTTTAACGTTAGTTTAACGTTAGGATAAAATTAAATCCTCAACTCAGGGAAAAACGTTATAAAAATTACAGTTACGGCTGGTTGAAAGCCGGAGCGCTCCTGCAATCAAATGCCAGCCTCGTTAATACTAGCAAGATTCCCTCGATTTCCAACTTGCCAAAAAAAACAGCTCAGGTTATAGTTGAAATAGGGAACTTTTAAATAAGTTCAACTTCTCCCCTCCCCCGATCGGGCGAGTTAACAGGAGGAGCCCAAAATCCCTGAAAAAGGATTTATTGTAAAACAGAGCAAAAGTAAAAATCAACTACCCAGTGGGGGTGACAACTTCTTTACTTAGCTGTAGAAACTTTATTCAAACAATAGTAGTTACTTAAGCACCAAGCTTGGTAACGAAAGAGAGCGCGACTCATCGACATCCGGCCATAAACTCACATACAAAACTAGCCCAAAAAGGCAAACCAATTTTTATGATTGCGCTATAAGATAAAACCTGAAATCCTGGGTGATATAAACAGGTTTCTGAGTTTTATCGACACCATTCTCAAATACTAAAAACAGTTGAGGTGCGGGCTCGCGAACCCGCCCCACAAGAACATTTATTTCTTGTGGAACAGGCCGGAGTGCCTGTTACTGACATTTATCCAAAATGTCTGAATTACTGTACTTGTTTGCCAATACCAACTAAGAGGAACAGTCCGAAATTACGGATTGCAAGTTTTTTATGAATATCTTGACAACACGCTCCTACAAGGGCGAAACTGACTGGTGCGCGATCGCAAATTTGATCGATGCTTGCGAAGCAGTGGATAGACTCGGCGAAGAAGTCTCAGCAACTGAACTCAAGCTAATACTTGATGCACCCAAACTCGACCAAGCCCGCGACGTGCAGTTGTGGGAAGATGGTAATTACAAACTAATCGGTTTGTCACTCCTAGATATGCCCGATTCCCCGGCTGAAATAGACGCTTCTTTGTGGTTTTATGTGCATCCAAATGTCCGTGGCGAAGGATTAGAAAAAGACATAATTAAGTGGGGCGAAAAGCGGCTGCGCGAAGTGGCGAAAGAACGCAATTTGCCCGCAAAATTGCGAACCTACAGCCGGGAGGACAAAACCGATGAGATGCGGCTGTTAGAGAAACAGGGCTTTGAGGTCGATCGCTATTTTTGGACAATGGCCCGATCCCTCGCCGAACCCATTCCCACACCCGAATTTCCCGCAGATTTTGCACTGACACACGTATCAGGAGAACAAGACATCCAACCTTGGGTAGAGATGTTCAACCAATCATTTATCGATCACTGGAATCACCACGATTTAACTGCGGAAACCGTGCGTTATTGGATGCAAGATCCGAATTATCAGCCGGAATTAGACTTGATTGCTGTTTCGGGCGATTCCCTGCGGGATAGCTTCGCTTCACGCAAATTTGCTGCTTTCTGCGACTGTCAAATCAAACCCCAAAAAAACGCCCGCAGCGGCACAAAAGACGGTTGGATTGAATTGTTGGGTACGCGGCGCGAGTTTCGGAAAATGGGTTTAGGAAAAGCGATGCTGTTAGCTGGTTTGCATAAGTTGAAAGCAGCGGGTGCAAACACAGCTAAACTCAGCGTCGATGCTGACAGTTTGACGGGGGCGACAAAGCTTTACAAATCAGTCGGTTTCCGCCCGATGGAAACTTGGATCGAATGGGCTAAGACAGTTTAGAAAAGGTTGGCTGTGAAGGCGAGAACCCCGACTGCTTACAGAAGTCGGGGTTTTCAAGTGCGATCGAATTTTGCGATCGGCTTTTCTGGAAGTGCGATCGCCCTTTTGGATCGAATGGGCGATCGCGCTTTTCTTGATTTCCTAAATCAACCGGAAATTAGCGGATGTAATCGCATTGGCACTCACTCCAATCATCACACCTAACTCTTCTCCTGTCAAGACATTTTTGATGAGACTTCCCTGAGTATTTTGAGTTATTTCTAACTGACCAAAACTCAAACCTCCGCTTAATCCAATCAAATCTTGACCGATGGTAAAATCAGCAATGATATCAAATCCTTGACCAGTTGTTAAGGCAAAGATATCGTTACCGCTACCGCCAATCAAACTATCATTGCCCATGCCTCCATCAAGCAAATCGTCACCTTTCCCACCAGTGAGAGTATCGTTATCTAGGCCTCCGTAAAGAGTATCATTTCCTTCGCATCCTCCCAGGATATCTGCTTCTTGGTTGCCGCTGATGAAATCATTACCTACACCGCCGCAGATAGTATCCGAACCTAACTGTCCAAACAAGTAGTCATCACCTTGACTGCCAAGCAAGATGTCGTCACCTTTGCCTCCATATAAGGTGTCATTATCCTTGCCGCCATCGATGAAGTCATCATCTTTGTTGCCATAAAGGATGTCAATACCTTCGCGGCCATGTAACAAGTCATTGCCTTTGCCTCCGAAGATTAAATCGTTACCCGACTCGCCAAGAACGATGTCGTTTCCTTCATCTCCATACAGGATGTCGTCACCTTTGCCTCCGATGATGAAGTCGTTGCCTTGATTGCCATTAAAGATGTCGTTGCTGGCTCCACCATATAAGTTGTCATCCCCGGATTTGCCATCGAATATATTACCGTTGTTAGTGCCGAGAAATTCATCGTTTTGGGCAGTGCCTATTTGAATTCCCGATACACCAAGTATGGTGTTTTCAACTGCATTGGGTTGGTTTAAGTTGGGATAGGCAATGTCATCGCAGATGCAGTCGTCATTGGGGATGTTGTTGGTTGTTGGTGTTACCGATGGTGTTTCCGATGGCGTCGGTGTTCCCGATGGTGTTTCCGATGGCGTCGGTGTTCCCGATGGTGTATCGGTTCCCGTTGGAGTCGGTGTTCCCGATGGAGTCGGTGTTACCGATGGTGTATCGGTTCCCGATGGAGTCGGTGTTACCGATGGTGTATCTGTTCCCGATGGTGTCGGTGTTACCGATGGTGTATCTGTTCCCGTTGGTGTCGGTGTTGCTGTGGAATTACTAAAGAGAATGATGTCGCTTGGTGAGAGAGAATTGGCTTTGATAGAGATAGTTTGACCATTCCCTAAGTTTAAGACTAAACCCGAAGGGGTAGATTGTAATGCTGCGAGCACTTGTTCCGGTGAGGTGAAACCGAAGGCGACATCAAGTTGTAATTTATCTTCTCCAGGGGTGAAGTCTAAAATTAGGTTTTGTCCGCCAAAAGTACCAGGAAGGGAATTAAAGATAAAGGTGTCATTGCCAACTCCCCCGGTGAAGGTGTTGTTGCCAACTCCGCCATTGAGGGTGTCATTGCCAACGCCACCATCAAGGATGTCATCACCATCGCTACCGCTAATATTGTCTGGGTTGCTTGTACCGGTGAAGTTGTCGTTAAAAGGACTGCCAATGATAGTGACAGGTTGAGTGATGTTGCTGAAGTTTTGAGTAACGCTGTTGGGGGACGACGAATAATCGAAGAAGTTGGTTGGTGTCGGTGTTCCCGTTGGTGTCGGTGTTCCCGTTGGTGTCGGTGTTCCCGTTGGTGTCGGTGTTCCCGTTGGTGTCGGTGTTCCCGATGGCGTGGGTGTTCCCGTTGGTGTCGGTGTTCCCGTTGGTGTCGGTGTTCCCGATGGTGTTCCCGTTGGTGTCGGTGTTTCCGATGGCGTGGGTGTTCCCGATGGTGTTCCCGTTGGTGTCGGTGTTTCTGATGGCGTGGGTGTTCCCGATGGTGTTCCCGATGGTGTTCCCGATGGCGTGGGTGTTCCCGATGGTGTTCCCGATGGTATCGGTGTTTCCGATGGCGTGGGTGTTACCGATGGTGTTTCCGATGGAGTGGAGGTTCCCGATGGCGTGGGTGTTCCCGATGGTGTTCCCGATGGTGTGGGTGTTCCTGATGGTGTTTCCGATGGAGTGGGGGTTCCCGATGGCGTGGGTGTTCCCGATGGCGCGGGTGTTCCCGATGGCGCGGGTGTTCCCGATGGCGCGGGCGTTACCGATGGCGCGGGTGTTCCCGATGGCGCGGGTGTTACCGATGGTGTTTCCGATGGCGTGGGTGTTCCCGATGGCGCGGGTGTTCCCGATGGCGCGGGCGTTACCGATGGCGCGGGTGCAGGGGCCGGGGCCGGGGCCGGTGCGGGTGCGGGTGCAGGTGCGGGTGCAGGGGCCGGTGCGGGTGCAGGTGCGGGTGCAGGGGCCGGTGCGGGTGCAGGTGCCGGTGCAGGGGCCGGTGCAGGTGCCGGTGCAGGTGCAGGTGCGGGGGCCGGTGCCGGTGCGGGTGCGGGTGCAGGTGCCGGTGCAGGTGCAGGTGCAGGTGCCGGTGCCGGTGCCGCAACATTAACGTTAAAAGTCCCTAAACTACCAGCAACAGCAAGATTGCCAAGTGCATCTTTAACCTGACTTCCTTGCAAGTTAACAGTGTAAATTCCATTGTCGGTATCATCCCAACTTCCGCCTGGGGGAACAAAGGAATAAGTTGCTGTCCGAGGCGTACCATTACTATTAGTATCAACGCTGACAAAAGTAGCAGGAATAGCGCCGCCTGACCAATTTATCAAAACATCAGGACTATCCAAGCTTGAAACATCGACAGCATTAGTATCGCTGAAAGTGACAGTCAAATTTTGACTGGTTCCTCCCGCTGTCGTCACATCAGCAACAGCATTTAAACTAGCAGTTGGTGGAGTCTTGTCAATCTCATAAACTTGTCCGGTTAAATTACCATTGCCAGCAGTTGCACCGCCTAATGCTACTCCTAAGCTATTTTTGATGCTGTCATCATCAACTAAATTTAACCCAATTGAACCGCTGCCCGTACCTGTGTTAACTTGCAGTTGGTAAGTCTTAGCCTCAACAGGAGTTAAAGTGCCAATGGATGCACCAGTTACACCAGTGGGGACTAAAGTAAAGTCAGAAACGTCAACGCCTGTAACATCTTCTGAGAATTTAATCTCGTAGGTAGCAGTAGCCGCAGCAGTGGGAGATGTCGCAAGGCGGTTGATGGATGTAACGGTGGGGAAGGTGTTGTTATAAGCAACGATATTGTCTGTACTGGTACTGGCGGTATTGTTATTGAGTGCTGTATCAGTAACGCCGTTAGCTTTGATGCTGGCAATAACATTGCCTCCCCCTGTCATACCGTTAACTGCAACGGTATAAACGGGGCCGCTACCTGTGATTGTTGGTGTTAATGTTCCCGTTGCTGTACTTGCAGTTAAGTCGATATCAGCCGCATCGAAACCTGTGACTGGTTCGCTAAATGTGACGGTGTAGTTGATAGGTGATGCGGCAGTTGGATCGGTTTGTGCTACTGCTTGATTTATGGTGACAGTTGGCGGTGTTTTGTCGATATTATAAACTTGTCCGGTTAAATTACCATTGCCAGCAGTTGCACCGCCTAATGCAACTCCCAAGCTATTTTTGATGCTGTCATCATCAACTAAATTTAACCCGATTGAACCACTGCCCGTACCTGTGTTAACTTGCAGTTGGTAAGTCTTAGCATCAACAGCAGTTAAAGTGCCAATGGATGCACCAGTTACACCAGTGGGGACTAAAGTAAAGTCAGAAACGTCAACGCCTGTTACATCTTCAGAGAATTTAATCTCGTAGGTAGCGGTAGCCGCAGCAGTGGGAGATGTCGCAAGGCGGTTGATGGATGTAACGGTGGGGAAGGTGTTGTTATAAGCAACGGTATTGTCTGTACTGGTACTGGCAGTGTTGTTATTGAGTGCTGTATCAGTAACGCCGTTAGCTTTGATGCTAGCAATAACATTGCCTCCCCCTGTCATGCCGTTAACTGCAACGTTGTAAACGGCGCCACTACCTATGATAGTTGGTGTTAATGTTCCCGTTGCTGTACTCGCAGTTAAGTCGATATCAGCCGCATCGAAACCTGTGACTGGTTCGCTAAATGTGACGGTGTAGTTGATAGGTGAGGTGGCAGTTGGATCGGTTTGTGCTAATGCTTGATTGATGGTGACAGTGGGTGCAACAGTGTCAATTACTATGGCTTTATTCGCACCTAAAGAGTTAGCGGCTGCGGGTGCAGGTAAAGTTAAGATGGCATCAGTAGTGGCAGCATTCTTAATCGTACCGCTGTTTAAAGATAAGGCAGTTGTTGACAAATAATCTAAGTCAGCACTGTTATCACCTGCGGCTACAACGTAGCGGAATGTTAATGTGTTGCTACCTGTTCCTGAGAGGTAACTGGCGACGGGTGTTGCACCTGCTAAACTTAGTTGCGGTGTATTTGTGACGTTGACAATTTCAGAGAATTGAACGGTGATGTCGATGTTTGTACCAATGCCATAACTGCCGTTTAGTTTGGTAGAGGTGACGCTGGTAATGGTGGGAGGGGGGTTAATGGTGATGGAGGCGGTTTCGGTGGCACTGCTGAAAACGCTGGATGTGGTGTTATTGGTTCTGTCTGTGGTGTAGTTAGCCGTAGTGCCATTTGTGCCAACTATTTGATCCCAGGCGGCAAAGGTAATGGCGTTGGCGACAGTGCCGTTGTAACCTGTGGTGGGAACAAATCGGATTTTGGTGTTGGCATCACTGGCTAATAGTAAGGCGTTGGTGGCGGAAACGGCTGGGGCGTTTGTCCAGGTTGTGCCATCGGTGGTGTATTGCCAAGTGCCGTTTGTGATGTCTAGGGCGCTGATGGCGATGCCTTGTTTGGCGCTGGCGTTGGGATCGACGATTTTTGTGCCGCCGAGGTTGGTGATGATGGTGGAGATGAGTGTGCCTGTACTGGCGCTGTCGTTTTGGTTTTGCGCCGTGAGGGCGGGTGTGCCAGTGTTATCGAGGGTGGGAGAGTCGTTGACTAAGACGGTGACGGTGGTGGGGGTGGAAACAATGCCGTCGGTGGCGGTGTATTCAAAGGTGTCTAAGCCGTTGAAGTTGGCGTTGGGGGTGTAGAAGATGCTGCGCCCTTTGTCAACCGCGATCGCACTGACACCGCTATTCATGCCGCTACTGGGGTTGAAAGCAGTATCCAGGGTGCCGTTGGTGTTCATTCTGGCGATACTGTTGCGAGGTGTGCCGTTGACTGTGCCGAAAGCACCGCCTACGTAAAGTTTGCCACTGCTGTCGAGGGCGATCGCATTGAGATCGCTATTCAGGCCGCTACTGGGGTTGAAAGCAGTATCCAAGGTGCCGTCGGCGTTCATTCTGGCGATTCGGTTGCGAGGTGTGCCGTTGACTGTGGTGAAACTGCCGCCTACGTAAAGTTTGTCACTGCTGTCGAGGGCGATCGCACCGGGATCTAAATTGAGGCCGCCAGTGGGGTTGAAAGCAGTATCCAGGCTGCCGTCGGCGTTCATTCTGGCGATATTCTTGCGAGGTGTGCCGTTGACTGTGGTGAAATTGCCGCCTACGTAGGGCTTGTCACTGCTGTCGAGGGCGATCGCACGGACAACGTTCATGCCGCTGGGGTCGAAAGCAGTATCCAGGCTGCCGTCGGCGTTCATTCTGGCGATTCTGTTGCGAGGTGTGCCGTTGACTGTGCTGAAAAAGCCGCCTGCGTAAAGTTTGCCACTGCTGTCGAGGGCGATCGTAGTGACAAAGCTATTCATGCCGCTACCGGGGTCGAAAGCAGTATCCAGGCTGCCGTCGGCGTTCATTCTGGCGATTCTGTTGCGATCTGTGCCGTTGACTGTGGTGAAATCGCCCCCTGCGTAAAGTTTGCCACTGCTGTCAACTGCGATCGCTGTGACACCGTTATTCATCCCGCCAGTGGGGTTGAAAGTAGTATCCAGGCTGCCGTCGGCGTTCATTCTGGCGATTCTGTTGCGATCTGTGCCGTTGACTGTGGTGAAAACGCCCGCTGCGTAAAGTTTGCCACTACTGTCGAGGGCGATCTCATAGACAAAGCCATTCATGCCGCTACTGGGGTTGAAAGCAGTATCCAGGCTGCCGTCGGCGTTCATTCTGGCGATATAGTTGCGAGTTATGCCGTTGACTGTATTGAAAAAGCCGCCTGCGTAAATGGAATCGTTGATGGTGGCAGTGCCGTTAGTAGGCACTGTGGTGATGCTTTGCACTGAGACGCGACTGCTGCCCGTGTCGTTGGCAAGTACGTCGATAGTAATTTTAGGCGAGTTAACTGTAACGGCTTTGTTATCTGAGTTAGCAACGGCGGGTAGAATGTAGTTGTAAGTTTTGAGACTGTCGGGGTTGAATGGTGTGGATGTTTCGATCGTGCCTGTTTCTACTTCTAATTTCCAGTCGCCTCCTAATTCTGCATTGCCTGTAATGTTATTCGATGCTGCTACATCGGCTTTTGTTAATTCGCTCAGTTCTTTAACAAATTTGATTCCTGTTTCTCCTGCTGCTACATCGCAGCCGTAGAGGTGGATATCGCCATTTTCTGTTAAGGCATTTCCCCACTGTTTTATCTGAGTGCTGAACTTTTCTAGGTTATTGTCATTGAGCGTGTCTGCACCGAGTTTTAAACTGCCTTCACTTCCGTGAGAAAGGATATGAACTGCTTCAATATCTTTTTGATTGGCTAAGGCGTTTGTAATTTGGTCGATCGCGCTCAAATTTTCATTTAAAATGAAAATTTGAGCGCGATCGGTCTTTTGAATTAGGCTTTGATAATCCTGTACAGAAGAGTCTACGAAAATAATTTGCTTGTTCATGTTTGGTACGTTCATAATTACTGAAATTTTTGATATCTATCGTTTACATCCAAGTCTGGCCGGGGTTGAAACCCCCGCCTCAAAGCTTAAGTCCTCGCTATGAGGACTGAAGAATTTATTAGTCTTATTGCTCAAATCGATCGAGCTGTAAAATTGTTAGCCCGTTCCCCTTTTTCACGGGAAATAAACGTGGAAAACTGATTGTCTTCGCTCATGGCTTCCAACATTCTCTCCACTAATCCCCCGACTGGGCTAGTCATAGCAGCGTGAAAGCGGGGATTTTGTCGTAGTAATGCAGCCAGTAAAGTAGAGCCTGAGCGGGGTAGTCCTGATATGAAGTGGGCTTTCACTGGCCTCGTGGGGGAATGGATTTCTATAACATTAGATGCAACCTAAATGTATCATACCACAGACATATCTTTTATAGCCTATCTTTATTTAACATTTCGCAACACAACATCCAGGTTTACGATATCTTTACAATCTAGACATCGTGGGTTGGCTTTCCCTATCTCTATCATTGCTTAGGGCCCCTGCCTCTGTCAGTCGGAAAAGTCGGATCATAAAGTCGGAAAAGTCGGATCTTTTCCATGTGGACATAATTTAGACCTCCCTCAGAGGCTGTGGGTATGAGGGTTTATTTGTTTTAGCGGAATTTTATTGGCTATTTTGCCAGACAGCATTAAGGTTGACGATATCTTGAGAATCTAGACATCGCCCTTGTTAATTACTTTGGAATTTTTGACCGCAGATGGTGGCGGATATACGGATGGACGCAGATGAATTTAGTTTAGTCTTGGACGCACGGGTGGTCAGAAACCGGGTTTTTGCGAAAATACTGCGTTACAGTCGGCAGATGCGGTAAAAAACCCGGTTTCTTTGGTTTTTGATGCGTACTGGGTGGATATACGCGGATGGACGCAGATTAGGATACAGTTTGTTTAGTTACTTCTACATAAATATGTTCTAACCGCACCGGATAACGAGCGATTGAATCAATAGAAATCCCGTCGAACAGCAAAATAATTTCTTTTAATTCTAAACGTTCCGGCAGCCAAAAAGCCAAATCGCTACCGTAGCGGCGGGGAATGAAACTGTATTGTTTAGCGCGGGCGATGACTTCAGCTTCTTCGTCGGTTTTTACCACGATAATTTCTTGAGCAGGAATCAGTTTTTGCAACTCCTCCAAACTGCCCTCAGCTACAATACTGCCATTCTTTAAAATTCCAATTCTCTGACACAGCCGCTCAGCTTCATCCAACAAGTGAGTTGTCAGCAAAATTGTAATTCCTTCCGATTGCAAGCGCTGAATTAATTCCCAAATTTCATAGCGAGCCTCAATATCTAAACCCGTTGTCGGTTCATCTAAAATTACTAATTTAGGCTGGTGTACCAAAGCCACCGCAATATTCAAACGGCGCTGCATTCCTCCGCTCAAAGTTTCCACAGGGCTTGTAGCTCTATCTGTCAAATTAACTGCTTTCAAACAGTGTCTTACTTGATAGCGCCGCTGTTTGCGCTCTAAGCCGTAAATTTGAGCAAAAAAATTGAGGTTTTCTTCGCAGCTAAGGCTTTTGTAAAGCAAATTTTCTTGGGGCGCTACACCGATTAAGGATTTTGTAGCTTCGGAAACAGGCTCGCCATTGATGGAAACTTTGCCGCTGTCGGCATTTAGCAAATTGCATAAAATATTGATAGTTGTAGTTTTGCCCGCCCCGTTTGGCCCGAGCAAACCGTAAATTTCTCCAGCTTGAATGTGCAGTGTTAAATCTTTAAGCACTGAGCGCTCGCCGTAAGACTTATTTAGCTTTTCTATTTGCAGCACTGCTTTAATTCTCCGTATTATTTTATATATTTACGATTTTTTCGGAATTATTTAACCGCAGAGAGCGCAGAGGGCGCAGAGGAAGAGAAGAGAGAGATGAATAATTACGACATAATAATGAGATACTTTTAAAGTCTTCTTTCTACTCTCAGCATCCTGCGGTAAGAAAGCCATCCACCTGCAATCATGGCAATAGAAAATATGAATAAATACCAAAAGTGTTCTGCAATATCAGCCAAATCTTTGCCGTCAGCCCACACGCCCATCAGCGCTTCGTTCATGTGATAGATTGGATTGTACTGGGCGAGTTCCAGCAAACTTTTGGGAAACAGCGAAGTTGGCAAAAATGCGCCTCCTAAAATCAACAAAGGAACGCCGAAAGCGGCTACTAGGGAGTTGACATCTTCAGTGCGCCTCGCAAACTGGGTGCCGAGAATAAAGCCTACACCTACATAAGATACAATACTGAGCAGAATAATCGCACATCCTAACAGAATAGAGCCTTGAAATTGTGCTCCTAAAAAAGAGGCGATCGTGTATACTAAGATTACCTGACCGATGCCGATGCAACTGTGAGCCAGGAAAATCCCTAAAAAGTAGGAAGTGCCGCTCAGCGGGGAAATAAACAAGCGTTTGAGGGTATGCTGTTCTCGCTCTGCTACTACTGTTGCTACGCTACCGCCGAGACAGCTAAAAAATAAAGCCGCTCCTACTAAGCTTGCAGGTGCAGCAGTTTCAAAGGCTTTTGCTGTGGTGAGATTAGCGCGTTCTTTTAAAATCAAACCGTTAATTAGCAAGATAGAAACTGGAAAAATACTCCACAAGACTAAGCTGCGTCGGCGTCTCCCCAATTCAATTAAAATTCGCTGTGCTACTGCGAGCGTTTCGTACCAGTATTTCATCTTAAGTTTGTTAGCATTGTTATTGTCTGGAATCACAAATTAAAGTTAATAGTTTATGATACAGTCATTACATAAGCTTGTCAAATAACACTTCAAAATATAAATAATTGAATTAACATCAGGCAAGGTCGGAGATGGCAATGCCCAAGGCGTGTCAACTTAAACTTTTCCTCCGCAAGTCCTCCCGCTCACCCGGCAGTCCGCCAGGGAATGAATTCCCTGTCTAATAGCTAAAGTCCTCTGAAAGAGGACTGAAGAACTCATTAGTCCTATGCAAGAGGACTTTAGTTTTGAGGCAGGGGTTTCAACAAGAGCCGGACTATTGGTTGTACGTTAAGTTGACGCCAATGGGCAATGCCGTTTCCCTAGCCCCAAAATAATCGTCCTGGTGACGATGTAAGCATCGCCCGATTAATTGTAGGGAAACGGCACTGCCGTGTCCTGATTTCGGCTAAGGGGTAAAATCAACCGCATTAGATGATGAAATTACCCTTGCGAGTGGTCTGTTGATACAACCCATCGACAACATGGCTATTGAGGAGACGGCAGTGCCGTTTCCCTACCCCAAAATAATCAATAATTATTACTTAATCGTAAAGTTCTTACCTCTGTAGCATCCTTGAAAAGAAGTTAAACTGGTGCTGTTTCTCTGTTCCAATTTAGTCACGAGGGAAGAAGTATTGCTACTTTCAGCGGTTGCGCCCCACTTGTAGATAAAGTCGCCGAGATTGTTTCCGGTTTCTTCGTAGCTGTGCTCTTCTACCGGAATTCCAGAAACTCCTGAAACAGTTTGGTTGTGGTATCCGTTAACGATGATTTTTTCGATAACTGCGCCCGGTTCTGCGGTAATGTTCCACTGCACCGGTTCATAAGCTGAAAGTGCGAGAATTATGGGCTTGTTTCGGCGTTCTACTTTGATTTCGATCGCCCTTTTAGACAAATCTCGGTTCTTGTGATCCGCATTAGCTTCGTAAACGCCTATTAAATGAAGTTCTTTGTTTCCGCTTGAGGAACCGATATAAGCTGAAAAATCGTCGGAACCGCCAAGCCCGCAGTTGGCGCCAGAACTAATTGGGGAAACAAAAGCTGTTTTTTCGGCTAGTTTCTGCTGCACCGCCGGTACTACCCACAATCCGGTTCCGATGCCTAAAGCACCTATCAAAGCGGCGGCGATACCGAAAGGCAGGGCATTTGTCAGGTTGCGAACAACTGGTTTGGCTGTTAGTTGAGATAGCGTTTGCTGCCAAGTTTCACCAGTTTGTCGATCAGCATTCCCGCCATCGAGACAAGCCAATAAACCTAAACTTTCCGGCTGTTCGAGCAGACTTTGAACTGTTTTCCCTTCACCGACGTAGAGATTTCTAGTTTCGGTGTCTAAAAGCAGCCAGTAGCGATCGCCCTCGCTGAGGTTGTACTCTTGTAGGGCAGGATCGACTAAATCGTGCTGCAAAAACACCAGCCAAGCCATATTATTGCCAGTGCCGACTGTTTTGCCGTCGCTGGATATAAGTTGGTCGATGTCGGGCTCCCAGCGCCAAGCTACCCAGCGACTATCTCCTCGATAGCCCAGGGATTTTTCTAGTTGCGGATGAGCGGTTATTTCTAAGCGTTGAACTAAGTTTGACACTAGATTTCCTCCTCAAGTGCGTTAGCGAATCCCGCCCCTACGGGGGCTACGCCAACGCAGAGGATCGGGTCTAGAGCAATTTTGTTCCAATTTATTAAAACAAATATTTTGCTCATGAAGAGCCTCCGAATAATCGGGTTAATTTTGTCTTGCTAATGTTATCAGCCGGCACTTTCCCAACCACACAGGCTTAACAAAAATATGCCTGTTGAATGGTTTAGCTTGAGAACTTGGAGCTGGGGAGCACCCGCCTGGTAATAATTTTAACCTGTGCTGATAACTAATCCTGTTACGGATTAAAGCTAGCTATCTATCACTGCTTCTACCTGGTTGTCCAGTTTTAAAAGAGTGCTTAGCCGATAGCGTCTACAAGTTCTTAGCTTAACTTTTATTTGGCTACTCTGCTACAAAATATGCCGATCGCACCTAACATCAATATTATGCAGGCAAATAAATATTCCGGCTTTCTCGCGGCTGAAATATCCCTGAAAAAGAGAACGTTTCCGAGAAACCCGGTTTCTGTGATGAAAGTTCTGACCGAAAGCATTCAGGATACCCGCCACGTGATTCATCCGTCCAGAAATAAAAAACCTGTATCCGATGAAACTTGCCGAACGTATTTATC
>NZ_JAUBUB010000018.1:0-73906 GCF_036705265.1 Microcoleus sp. B4-C2 | reverse complement strand
CACTCGTCGGGTTTAAAGGTAAAAGCACTAGACGAGTGAGTCAGAACAAGGTTTTCAGCGCCGCCAAGTCAGAGGGACTCTTGTCCGAAATCTCGGACGGATTTTGTCGTGCCCTGACCACCCAAAACCGCATCCCACGGTCGAGGTTGTGGTTCCCCCGGTGTTGGTGTTGGCGGGGCTGCTACCCCAAGTTGAGGTAATTGCAGGTCATTGAGGTAGTAAGCGTACTGATTCTCTTCCCCCCCGTTGTGGGTAGAACTTGCCGTTGGTTTTCCAAAAGAAATCTTTACCTCGCAGAACAGCCAGAACTAGCTCTATTTCTGACTTAGTACCAGTCAACCTTAAGGCTGCTGCTGTTGGTATATTCGGCTGTCTAGTCATTTTCAATGACTCCTTTGACCTCTATTTTCGACATAAAATTACCGTCAACTGGGCGGTAACAGTAAGGCTCATTGTCACTAAAGCGTTGATAGAATTTTTTAATTTCTTCAACGTAAATAATAGTTGGCGGTAAACTACCCCGAAGAATTGTTATATTCGCTTCATGAATGCAATCCCACTCCCCCTCAATCTTCTCAACTGTTAACTCTCCCTCAACCATTTGAATTTTTTGACTTTGAAGATAAAACTCTATTCGCGCAACCTTTGTCTTTATGTTCGTGATTTTAGTCATCCTTTTCCCCCTCAAACTGATTGAGCAAATTTTGCAGTTTCACCTTGCCTTCTGAGAATTTACGTCCTCCTATTTTGAGTACATTCTCAACAATCCAGGTCACAGACTTACCCGCTTCCATTGACTTACAAACTTCCAAGTATATAGGGTAATCAGGAGAGTCGGAAGCGGAAGCGGTTTCCTGTAAGTCGCTGCTGTATATAGCTTCCAACGCTTGCCGAGAAGCTTCCACATCAACGCCAGGGGAAGTCAGGATAAGTTCAGCTTCCTGCTGTCTTTGTTGCTGCGAAACATAGACGCTGGTGCTGATTTCATCCTCTACATCTGCCTTGATTGCCCTCAGTTTCAATTCCTCAATCTCTCCCTCGTCTGCTAATTGACGGGCGATATTTCCAGCGGTAACAGCACAAGCAATTGCAGCACACAAACTAACACCTTGCAGCGCTTTGTGAGTGTCTAGCGTTTTGTCTAGTGCTGCTAGTGGAACCAACCACAGCACGACAGAGGACGCGCTCAATACAAACAGTTTTAGCTGCATAGAAACACCCCCAAACCAATCAGCAGCATCGCCAAACCACCGATTAAAAGCGCTTGTAAATCAGTCACTGAAATCTTGAGCAACTTACTCAGGGAATAGTCAAGTAACCAACTCAAACCCCAAGCAATTGCAATTACTGCTAACAAGAATAGGACTGCTTTCATTGCCATCGGATGCAGACTCGCTATCCACCCCAAAAGGGAGAAAGCGACGCATCCAGCAACAAAGTAATTTGCCAGATACATCGCTTTCATTTAGTTAGTCCCTCCCGTCAATCGTGCTTTAATTTCATCAATGCGAGTCCGAGCATCGCTGTCAGCTTTGTCGATTCCCAGTCCTAGGCGGGCATAGCCAGGACGCAAGCTGTGCAAGTGCTTAGCCAGTCGAGTGTCTGAGCGTTTTTTGCCCAGTTCATTATCAGCCACAACACCCTCGTATTTGCGGTGATGACGGTGAACTTTGGCATCGGCTTCTTCAACTTTTGCCAGTGCTTCATAGGCGCGTTTAGACTGTTTTGCACCGTCTGTTTTCTCTTTTGCTAAATCCTTCATGGCTTCCGCTTCTTCTTTGGTAAAGTAGCGCGGTGCTGGCACAACTGGAACACTACGGATGCTGGAAAAGTTACCAGGATTTAGCGGTGTGATGACACTTTCGTCGGTGCTTGCCAAAACTTTTGATTTGTCAATAGCGTGTCCGCCGTCGTTGCTGGCAGTGAGTTTTCCAGCATCAGAATTGCCACCAAACAGCCGCAGTTGTAAGCTCATAATTTTGTCCCAATTTGAATGTTGATGCGAACAGGAGAGGGAAATAAATTCAGGGGATTGATTTGTCGCCACATAGACATTGCCAGCACAAACACCCCCGCCGATGCGAGTGCGAGTGCGATGAGTTGTCCAAGGTCAACCCAGTCTAAAAAGTTGGTGGAAGTCTGGCGGGTGAAACCACACACAGGAAACGAACCGTCGTTAGTCCAATCAAGGGTGTCTACAGTGTCTACAGCTTGCGGGTCAAACGGTTCGGGTGTTGTGTCCACAGTGTCTACACTCAAACTATCTACAGTGTCTACATTCACTGTGTCAAGCGGTTCACCGTCAACCAGGTACAGTTCCAGCAGCGCTTCCCACGTAGCAGTTTTAGAAAGCTTCCCGAACTGCTTGGCATCCTCATTGGTGAAGCCACGGTCATAAGCGATCGCCTTTAATTGGTCAATGCGACGGTAGCTGACGGTAGGTTTAGTCATGGCTGACAAGCCTCAAGTCACACTCCCTGGTTGGTTCGCCGTCGTAGCAGGGGTAGCAGGAGTACGCACCACAAGTGCTGTGAGTCCAACGTACAAAGTAAACCCAAGTGTTTGCAGCTAAACCCGATTCAGCTTCTGGCAGCCACCGCATACCTAAGATTTCGCCAAAATCAGTAGCAGAGTCGGGAGCGTCCTCGTCCTCGCCATCAAACCAGTCGCTAGCTATCAAGTCGCCAATATTGAATTCTGGCAAAGGATACCCATTGAGAGGCAAGGTAGCAGACTGAGAACGCGGCACAAAAAACAGCAAAGCGGCCGATGCGATTTTCTGCAATAACTCGCGACGGGGAAACATTAAGAGTTGCGATCGTCCGTTAGGACAATCGGCTGAAAGTGGCATAATTTATAGGCTCCAAACGTTGTGCATAAACGGTTTGGGGAAGTCGTGGTTTGGCTAGCATTGCAAGTGCTCGTCAACCGCGCATCAATCTTCCTTAGTTACTCACGATTGCAGACTTACAGCTCCTTGTCAACACAGGAAGTGTAAAGTTTTGTTTCAAATTATTCGGCAAGCAACTCCATCACTTTGTCGGATGTAAGGCCGTAAATAGCAGCTAACAAATCAACACATTGTGTGTTACTTCCTATCCGTTTGAGCACCCCAATTGCGCTACCTAGAGGAATAGTTTCCTTTGTAGATTGAGTCAACAGGTTAATTGTTGTTTCAGTGTTAGCTCGTCTCTTATAAATCCCTTCATTCATCTGTGTTGAATGCCCTAAACTTTTAGCTCTCGTCTCCTGAGACATCCCTCCCATTTGACCATTAAGGTTAGCTAAATGACGCAGTGCGTGAGTTTGTGATAGACCTTTGTTTAGTCTGGTTAAAAATTGACGCGCTCTCCTAGCGTAAGCCTTACCAATGGTATTTGGATTATCTGAAACTGAATGAATCTCCGGCAATTGTCCTGCTTTGAGTTCTAAGCGTTTTACCAAATCGGGATGGGTAGGAGGAAGCATCGGCACACACAATCTGTAGCCAGTTTTGGTTGTGGTGTCTAACAACGTTTTATCACCCACTACAGCAATCATTTTTATATTGTTTGGCTCAATCAGTGCCGGGATAATAACGCCATCCTTTGCTGTAAATGGTTTGTCGATGTTCTGAACAGCAAAGACCTCGTGAACCCGAAAGCCATACACCACTTGCATTGACAGCACCCACATCCACCGCTTGCGTGATTCTAAATGGTATCGTTTGTCATCAGGAATTGTTAAAATTTCCTCCCGAAGTTTCAAGAATTCATCAACCGATATAGATTGAAGGTCTTGTCTAAACTCTGTCTGCGTACCATCAACTTCTTTAAGGCGACTGAGTAAGTCAGTGTTTTGAATCGTTTCGGCGAGCTTACGCATAGCGCACAAGCAGTTCTTGAAACATTTAGTTCCTTTTTTTTTGCTGTTAACTGCCAACAGAATATCTGCCAAATTGACAACCGTGTTTTGTGGCAACAGTCTGTAATAGTGGCCGTAAACTACATTCCAAGAACGCTGCTGACTAATATTGCTTCTGTCACGCTGTTGGCGGCGTTTAGTGCGTCCATCCCAGTATTCTTTCTCTACTTTTGTGATTGCCTCGCCGAACGTTATCAAGTCATTCTTGATGATGTTTTTTTGCAAAATAACATCATCATACCAGCTTA
Organism: Microcoleus sp. B4-C2; assembly: GCF_036705265.1. NCBI lineage: Bacteria > Bacillati > Cyanobacteriota > Cyanophyceae > Oscillatoriales > Microcoleaceae > Microcoleus > Microcoleus sp. B4-C2. Next base: position 69,755 of record NZ_JAUBUB010000018.1, on the reverse strand, counting down.
AAAACTGAGTCTCACTAGAGAACGACTCTAGGGCGGTAGCAACCAAGTGAGCTTTATTTAAGGCATCGGTGATGCCCTGCATTGTGAGGTAGCACCCACAGGTTTTATTGACCCGCTTGTCACCTAGTCTGAACTGAAGGGTGATGTAAGACCCCTTAGCCTTACTGTCCTTCTTTAGTCCTACCCCTTTGGGGCATTCTTTCTGTGCTTGCTTGAAGTAGTCTAAAATCCGCTCATACCCAATAAGGTAGTCAGCGGATGTGCTGAGTGTGACTGAATTAGATTTTTCGCTCATCTTTCGCTCAATCCTCCATAGTGCTGAGTCGCCTACTGTGTAAAGAATACAGTAGACCGCTCAGTTTTCGCTCAGACGCAAAACAGGTTTCTTAGGTTGAGCGAAAAAAAAGGCTAGGATGGCGGAAAGTGGTAGAATAGTTCCGAGAGCTTAATTCAAATCCTGTCATCCCGATTATAAAATTAAATTGGATATGCCCCAGCAAGTGAGTGTGTTTTGGGCGATCGTCCGGGTGTGTAGATTTGTGGTACGCATAAATTAGTCGATCGGGCGATTCCCTACGGGATAGCTGCGCTTCACGGTCGTGTTAATTTTCCTTTGCTAAAAAATCAACTCTAGCGACTGTTTTGCCAGACGGAATTATAGAATAAAACGTAAACAATCAGAGCAGCAGTAGAGACTAGAGAACAAGTCTTTGCCTTCTCCCTCTGTGATGATTTGGGACTGTGTTCGATCGCAGATACTTGCTCAATGCTGAGAACTTTGACCAAGGTTTGAAACCGGAGGCAAGTATAAATACTGCAATAATTCTTAAATACAAGTTCATTAAGATTTACATCTTGAGATATATGAATTAATAGCTGAATGAGCTTATAATAAAAGCTAATTCTTAGCGGGTCTAAAATTAACCCGAAAACCGGAGGATATTCCAATGCAAATAAGTGGCAAAGCCTTCGGCTCCTGCTCTCGCTGCGAAACAGTACCCGAAAAAATAGAGGGCAGCGGAGGTCTATACCTGTGGTTTCCAGTACATCACACGCTGACCAAGGTTATTTCTGCACTGGCTCAGGCTAAAGTTGAATTCAAGCTTTTAGAAGAGAGCAAGTGTTTGTACGTTATGCTAGAGGGAATAGCGAGAGAAAATTTTAGCGCCCTAGCATCATCGGTGCTAACAACTCAAGAGTTGAAAGAGACAAAAGTTTTGTGGATGCGCGAAGTTGAGCAGCCGAAACTTAGCGATTTTTATCGCAGCACTTCCTTAGACTCTTTTATTAACTTCAGCCAGTCTGATTGGCTGTTAGATTTATTGTCCGAAGAACGCATTACTACGCATTTTCAGCCCATTGTTTATACCTCAGACACTTCTAAAATTTTTGCCCATGAAGCCCTGCTCCGAGGAATTGATGAGCAAGGAAACTTAATTTATCCGGGTCGGATTTTTGCCCAAGCAGAATCAGCAGGTCTAATTTTTCAACTCGATGTTTTAGCCCGGACTCGCGCTATCCGCGAAGCCCATGTTTACGATATCAAAGAACTACTTTTTATTAATTTTTCTCCCACTTCAGTTTACGATCCCGCTACGTGCCTGCGAAGAACAGTACAGGCTATTGATGAAGCTGGAATTCCTCACCGCAATATTGTTTTTGAAGTAGCGGAATCTCAGCACCCTCCTGATATCAATCACTTGATTAAGATTCTGAGGTTTTACCGAGAAGCTGGATTTTTAATTGCCCTGGACGATTTCGGCAGCGGTTCTTCTAATTTAAATTTGATGCACCAACTTCGTCCAGATTTTATTAAGTTGGATATGCAATTAATTCGCAATGTCCATCAAGATTATTATAAGGCACTAATTACGGAAAAGATGTTAGAAATTGCCACTCAATTAGAAATTAAAACTGTTGCTGAAGGTGTGGAAACTTTGGAGGAGTTTGAGTGGGTGCGGGAACGGGGAGCAACTTTTGTTCAAGGTTATTTGATTGCTAAGCCGACTTCTCCGCCGATCGCAGTTACGAGCTATATTGGTGCTGAACCACTACCTATTTCTGCGTAAATGGTTTTCAGTTGCGATTTGGGGCTACATTTGCTCGTCCCCTGGCTCTGCCTGGGAACGCATATCGGGAGGCTCTGCCTCCATTAAAATGAGACAACAATTTGGAGGCAGAGCCTCCGGATCTTCATTACCAGGCAGAGCCTGGTAACGAGAAGAAATGGTTTACATTTGCGATTTGGGGCTACCTTTACTCGTCCCCTGGCTCTGCCTGGGAACGCATATCGGGAGGCTCTGCCTCCATTAAAATGAGACAAAAATTTGGAGGCAGAGCCTCCGCATATTCATTACCAGGCTCTGCCTGGTAACGAGAATAACTAGCATTTTAAACGCTCAAATTGCGTCGCAGAAACATTTCTAAGGATTCCATTTTCATGCTGTAGATTGATTCCAAGTTTTGCACTTCTTCGGGAGTACAGAAATACTCATTACCCAGCAATACCCGCAAAGTTCCTAAGTCTTTTTGAGCTTGAGGATTCAATAAACCCAAGGCATTTCTCAAACCGTCAAACACAACCAGTGGCGGGTTGATTACCATCGGTTCGCGCTTGAATAATCGTCCGAAAATGCGGGGAATGTCATCCCTTGTCAGCACATCCGGGCCACCGACTCGCAGAATTTGGTTGCGGGCGCCTTCGACTGTTGGCGAGTTTGCGGCAATCTTTGCTAAGTCATCGGTACTGACAACAGAGGTGCGGTTTTTGCCGTCGCCAATCAGCAGGTAAAGTCCGGTTTCTCGAAATCTTTCTGCTAGGGGTAACAAGCTGGAAGCAAAACCGGCAGGCCGCAAGATTGTATAATTCAATCCGCTGTTTTGCAGGTATTTTTCTACTTCTCGCTTGGCTTTGAATACTGCGGAATCTTCGTATCCTCGATCGACTCCCAGTACCGAAAGAAAGACAAAGTGCTGCACTCCGGCTTCTTTGGCACAGTCGATCAATTCTATGTTAGCGCGGTAGTGTACTGCTTGAACGTCGCCGCCGGTGCCGTGGCTGCTGATGATGTATTGCACTCCTTGGCAGGCTTTTTTAATATCTTTGTCTTGTTTCAAGTCGCCGATAAAAATCTCGGCGCCTCGGTTTTCTAGTTCAGAGTAGCGAGATGCGAGGCGAACGAATGCGCGGACAGGCTTTTCTTGCTGTCTGATTTCTCGTACAATTCGGCGGCCTAGTGCGCCTGTTGCTCCGGTTACTAAGAACATGATTTTTGGTTGTTGGTTGTTATTAACTGGATCGGAACTTACGCATAGGGTCGAGAAACCCGGTTTCTTAAATTTATCGTTGCTAAACCTAAGATTTATGGTAGAAACCCGGTTTCTTTTGCCTTAGTTTTATTTATAACTCATAAATCAAATTTCGACAATTACGGGGGCGTGGTCGCTGGGTTTGATTAATTTTCTGGGAGCAATGTCTATTGTACAGTTTTTTGCTTGTTCGTACAGGGGAGGGCTGAGATAATGGTGGTCGATTCTCCAGCCGTTGTTGCGGGGAAATGCGGCGGCGCGGTAGTCCCACCAGCTATAATGACCGCCTTCTGATGTGAATTTGCGAAAGGGGTCGTTTAATCCTAATTCTATGATTTCTGTTAGTGCGAGGCGCTCGGCAACAGACAAGCCGACGGAGTTAGCATTGGCTTTGGGATTGTGGATATCTCGATCGTCCGGGACGATGTTGAAGTCGCCGCAAATGCACAAGTTGGGGGATTTATCTAGTGCTATTTGGAGGTATTCTTGCAGCAGTTTGAGCCACTTTAGCTTGTACTCATATTTCTCGCTGCCAACTTCGGAACCGTTGGGAACGTATACGCAAATAATGCAAATATCGTCTATAACCCCGGCTATTAGGCGTTTTTGTTCGTCAAAAATACCTGTGGTTTCGTCGCCGAGAATGGGGGCAAATCCGGTGGTGATTTGCGTTAGGGGCGATCGGCTAAAAATGGCAACGCCGTTGTAGGATTTTTGACCGGAAATGTAGCAGTTGTAGCCGAGGTTGGTGAAGGGTTCTAGGGGAAAGTCTTTGTCTGTAACTTTGGTTTCTTGGAGGCAGAGAACGTCTGGGGAGTTGGTTTGCAACCAGCTAGTAACGTGTTCTAGGCGGCTGCGGATTGAGTTGACGTTCCAGGTGGCGATTTTCATTAATATAGTAATCCTAAAGGTTAGGTGAGAGGGAGAGCGATCGCACCTATTTTAAGCTATTTTTTGCCTGGTCAACTCACTTGATTTGATAAATGTAAGCATCTTCGATCCACGTCTGATTAATCCGATCATTCGTCATTCTTCTGCCTGATAAGTCTAAATTCCAATCTTGTTGTATCTGACGTAAGCCCTCAATTAAGTCATGTTTTGGGCTTACTGCTACGAGGGCTGTCCAATCGATTTTCAATTCAGGTTTAACTTCGCGAAAGACTGACAGAATTTCCCCATAAGTTTTAAGAGGCCCTTCGCTATCGTACAGAGGTGAGGTGAGCATTAGCCGCCATGTTTCTGGTTCTGGTGCGTAGTTCCAGAGAGCAGAGTCAACTGATAGATGTGCTGCATTTAGAGCGTCTATTAGTCTTTGACCTTCTGCTATTTCGTGACTTAATAATGTTGCTGTAGCCATTGTAAAACTCCGTGAGTGGGGTCAGTAATTGCTAAGTATATATCCAGGGCTTTTTGTTGGCTATGTGTTTGGTAACGGCTTTCTTCTGACCAGTCTTTGATCATAGACCATCGCAATGAAAAATTAGGATCGTCGAGGAGAGACTTTAACTCTTTATCAAGTTTAGCAACTTTAACCAACTTTTCTAAATCGTGGGTGTAACTGTCCATAACATTTTTCTTGTCAGGAAAATCAAATTCCTGAGTTTGCTTGGCAATGCAAGCCTTTAAAGCGCATTCAATCACATAACCGCTGAGGTAGTAAGCACCTGAGTATTTATGATTGTTGAGCAGCACTTCTACTTCTTCAAGTCGAGTGAGTGCTAGGTTCTGTAAATCCTGCCTATTCACAAGTTTAGCATAGCTCCATAAAAGTTTACTATCTTAGCTCTAGTTTAGCTGATTCAGTCCTGGACGCATCAATATCAAAGAAACCGGGTTTTTTACCAAATTCTAGGCAGGGATGCAGTATTTTCGTAAAAAACCCGGTTTCTGCCTCCACGACTAAAATTGATAAGTTTATCAGTTTTTGCTTCTGGTTTTGTTGATTATATATTCTCTGATTACTGGCTGAATCGTAAAGTGCGATCGCCCATTTTGTTTTACCGTTTCAACTAATGACCGTCGTCCTAAAGATTGCATGACTTTCAAGAGTTCGGGCGGTGATAATTGCAGGTTTTCTGGTATTTTTGAGATGTCGGCAGGTTCGGGGGTATTGGCTAGCCATGCGATCGCCTGTTGTTCGGATGCGGTTAGGCGATCGCACTGCTGGTCTAGGAGTGATTCTAAGTCACCTAAGAATAGGGTATCATAGGATAGAAATTCGGAAACGCTGCCACCGAATAAGTCTTGAATCAAAGTTGCAACTATATTTAACCATAAGGGATTGCCTCGGTAAAGGTCGATTAGTTCTGACCATTTCTCCGGTTCTGCTAAACCTTTTTCTCTGAATATTTCTTGTGATTCCGGGCCTAAACCGTTGAGTGGCAGGGATTTGCAGGGGCGATTTTCGCCTTCTAAGGCGGCAATTTCTCTGGGTTTTTCCCAACTCAGGAGGATTAAGCAACTGTTGTGGGATGATTCTGTTATTTGTTTGAAGAATGCGCCGTAATTTTCATATCCAGGTTGGTAATTTCCTGCGAGTTGTTGGCTGCTGAAGATGGTTTGGATATCATCGAGGATGATGAGACAGCGGTGCGATCGTAAATATTCTAGTAGGGGCAATCCCCCCGTAGTTGCCCTTTCTTCGGGATAGGGAACGGGCACGGGGGCACCGCCCCTACAGAATTTAATTAAGTCGGTTTGGAGTGATGCCAGCGGTGGAGAGTTGCGGAGACTTCGCCAGATAATGCGATCGAATTCGTGTTGAATTTGTGGGATTAGTTGGAGTGTAAGGGCGGTTTTGCCAATACCGGATAAGCCTAAGATGGTGATGAGGCGGTTGCGGCCTAAAATCCAGTTTTCGAGGGTGGTGAGTTCCGATGTGCGGTTATAGAATAGGTTGGGTTCTGGTGCATCGGATAAGTCTAATCGCTGTTTGGGCTGAGTTTTGCTAGAGGTGTCCTGATTTTTATTTTCTAAGTTTGGGGTTTCTAAGGATTCAGGATGGTTTGCACAAACCTTAAACTTACCAACTTGTGCATTGTCGCCAAAATGTGATGAAACTATCGAAAATAGCCATCTTTCCACTGTATATGCAAAGTTAGATTGATTGATGTCTTCACCTAATGTTTCTGATAGAAGTTTCCATAATTTTGCTGCAACTTTCTTGACATGAGCTTCGCTACGGTGGCAGTTGGTGGCAATTTCTGGGTATTTCTGGCGTTGCCAAGTGCCTCGCAATATACCTTCTTGTAGATGGTTGAGGTGTTTTTCTGTCTTAGCGAATACGAGATCGTCAGCCACTTTTAAGACTTCTTCAACGTCCATAGGTCGAGTCAGGGTTTGGGTTTTGCCTATTGCGATCCTACTTTATCCTACGGTTTGATACTTTAGCAACTAAATCCTACTTTATCCAACTGAAAGAAATCAGGACAGGTAAAAAAATGCCTACTAAATCCTATTGATTTGATTTGATTTGAGTATATTTTTCACATATGCTAAAAAATCAGGACGCAATAAATTTAAGCAATTTTTAAGAAGCAATGGCTAACATCAATATTGCAAATACTCCCGATGCACAAGGCACAGAGGATGATGATTTCATTCGTGATACTGATGGCAGCCGCAGAACGTTCGGCTTGGGGGGTAATGACTGGATCCGTGGCTTGGGTGGCAATGATGAACTGTTCGGGAATCAGGGTCGTGACACACTAGATGGTGAGGGCGGGTTCGATACCCTCTACGGTGGTAAAGATGCAGATACTCTTGACGGTGGACTTGACGATGACGTTTTGTTTGGGAATGCGGGCACTGATACCCTTATTGGTGGACGCGGCAACGATCAAATGTTTGGGGGGCGTGATAACGACAAGCTATCGGGTGGCGACGGTGCGGACATTTTATCTGGAGATTTAGGTTTTGATGTTCTGAATGGAGGAGCTGGACGAGACACGTTTATCCTTCAAGATGAAGTCGCTACTAATACAGTAGATTTTCTGCAAGACTTCTTCCCTGGGGAAGACAAAATTGCACTTCCACAAGGTCTGACATTTGCTGACATCGAAGTCCTGACATTTGAAACTGCTGGGTTGAATCCACGTTTCGTGGAAAGGCAGTTTGAACCCTGGAATGCATTTTGTGGCGTCTGCGCTGGTGCCGATCAAAATCTAGCTCTACGAGTTAAATCCACTGGTCGAATTATTGGACTTGTGGATAAATCGCCAACTTCTCAGGTTCCTCTAACACCAGCGAGCTTGACAGCAGCGGACTTTATCAGCAGTTGAGGATTCTGCTATGCTGGGTGGTAGCCTGTCGCTATCGGAAATAACGTGGGAGGGTGAAAACCCCTGCGATTTATGGAGGGGATGAAACCCGACTCAACAGGTTTTAACCTGTTGTCTCTCTTATTTCCCGCGTTGATTTTCAGTGTACTTTTTAACTACTAATGAAGAATCTACTGAAAATAAGTAGATAACCAATTGGCAGCAAGGTAAGTAAATGCAACTCAGTAAAAGTGATCTAGCTCATAAATATTAAGGAAAGCGGCGATTCGGCGAAGGCAAATAGGCTGCGACGAATCGCATTTTTTGATGATAGAGCGATCGCTTTTCAATTGAGAAATAACCAAAAGGCGATCGCCCTTAAATCCCAAATTGTCACAAACAAAGTGCGTGAAGCGCAGCTATCCCGTAGGGAATCGCGCCTCTTCCCCTGTACTTGCAAAAAAATTACATCCAAGATAAACTAGGAAATAGAAACTAAGCAACCTCTGATGCTGAAAGCAAAAATATAATGAAAACTAAAAGCTTCACAGTCATCATTTACAAGAAGAAGATATGTACATTGCCGAATGTCCAGAAGTCGGCACAATTGACCAACGCGAAACCATAGAACAAGCGATCGCTAATCTCAAAGAAGCTACAAGGCTCTATCTCGAAGAGTGTCCTTTACCCGACGAAATCACTCCCAGGTTTGTAACTAGCATAGAGGTTAGCTATGCCTAGGTTGCCCAGAATATCAAGTAAGCGAAGTAATTCGCGTACTAGAGCGTTTAGACTTTAAAATACAGTCAATCCTAACAAAGCTATTTAATAAACGTGGTGTTCTAAATAGGAAATAACTCCTGATTCTACTTGCTTTAATACCGCTTGGTGCTGATTTAATTCCGGTAAAATATGCACAAAAACATAAGCTACCGAAACCCCACTTGCTGCTGAAAGCCAGCGGTTGCGAGGAATAGGGGCAAACCGCAACTTGCCGCAAAATAAATGTGTCAGCGCTAAACCAATGCCACTCAGCGCGGTTAAAGCTAAAGCATTAGGAGCCGATCGCAAAGCTGCTGTTATTACCATAACTCTGCTCAACAAAATTAATCCTCTCCTAAAGCTTTAATGACTTGGTGATACCGTTCTTGCACATCTTTCTGGTCTTGCTCCTGAGAGATTTGTTCGCGGCTACTATTTAAAATCATCTCCGCGTGACGGCGTAAAGCTTCTCGTTGTTGGGAATTGCGGGTGTAAGTGGCGATGCAAGCTATAGCTTCCAATAAGCGAATTGTTACCGCCACATCTGATTTACTGTACTGGCGAATTTGGTTAAATGCAGTATCGACTAAGCCTTCAAACGTCACTCCTTCAACAATGACGCGCAAATTATGTTCATCGTCGTAGCGATAGGGGGAGGGAAAATCCCTTTGAGCGAGGCGGGATAATCCGGCGCTGAGTCGATCGATACACCGAATCGCAGTAAACGGATCGTTGATACCAGGAGAAATCGCACGCAAGGCAATTTCAACTAACTGATCGATAGGAAATTCTACATCTTGATATTCAGTCCGTTCTTTGCCCAGAATAAAAGCATCGTTAATCTGTTGTTTCAGGCTTTGATTCACCTGTTTGTGCGGGGAAACCATCGCTACATCGCTGCCCTTGACGATAAACTTTCCCGGTCGAGTTGTAAGACTTACAAGCAGATTGTACTGACGGGCAATTTTCATTAATTCCTTGTCATCGATTCCTTGCAAATAACCCTCGCCAGTGGCTTTGATTGGACTTGCTTCCGAGTCAAAATTTGCCGGAATTTCTCCCACTCGTCGCGAGTTGTTCGCTTTACCTTCTCCGATTTTTTCGGGAAACAGACGATCTAGAGCTTTGTCTAAATCGCCACTAACCTGAGTAATTACATGGGAGGCTTGAATAATGGTTGATGCGTGATGGATAAAGTAAATCAGTACGCCGATACTGGCAATTGCCAATCCGGTACCAACTGTAACCGAGAGTTGGGGTACAAAGAGACTGTATCCTTCTCCTTCTGCATGAATGGTTCGCAGTACGAGTAAACAGTAAATAAACGTAGCAATGAAAGTGCCAAGCACGATTTGATTGCCCGTATCCTGCATAAAACTACGCAGCAATCGGGGCCCAAAATTGGAGCTCGCCAACTGAAGGGCCACAATAGTAATAGAAAAAGCTGTAGCAACAACGCTGATCATTGAACCGGCAACCGATGAAAGAACCGCTCGCGCACCATCGGCTCCACCCGTGTAAATCCACCTCCAGTTTGGTATATTACCCGTGCGGTCAATTGTCAGCATTGCGATCGCCAAAATCATCGACCCCAGCGCCATCAAGGTTGGGATAAACCAGTAGCTAGAGTGGAGCGAGTCCCAAATTTTGCTTAACTTGACATTTTTCATGAGTTGTGGTGGGGTGGCGATTGTCCGTTGCCGTCAGATTGCGATCGCTGTTCAATTAGTTGTCGCAGAGAACCGCTGATGCTGCGGGGTTTGGGAACTTCGCGATTACCAGCGGGCCATCCTTCGCGTTGACGTTTGCGATCGCCATCCGTCTCTTCGGTTTGGTCGTGAAACAAAATTTGCTGCGTAGGAAAGGGCAAGTCGATGCCATTAGCAGTCAGCTTTTCCTTAATCGCAGAAAGTACCTTGTCCCGCGATCGCAAATCGTCAATTCGTCGCGGCGGAGCAATCCACCATCGAGCGCGGATATTGACGGTACTTCCTGCAAGTTCCATCAGCAGCACGTCAGGAGCAGGATCATCCAAAACCTCATCCACACTCTGCAGAGCTTCCATCATTAACTGTTTGGCTCGGTGAATATCATCGCCGTAGCCGATACCAACGTCGTATTCCATCCGGCGTTTCTCAAAGGCGGTATTCACAGTAACAGAATTGGTGAACAATTCCGCATTGGGAACTACAATCCGGCGACCATCATAGGTTCGGATTGTTGTAGCGCGAGTTTCAATATTTTCTACCGTTCCCTCAAAGTTTTTAAACACAATCTGGTCATCGATTTGGAACGGTTCCGTCAACAGAATTAGGATACCAGCTAGGAAGTTTTGTAAGATATCGCGAAAGGCAAAACCAATCGCTACCCCGCTAATTCCAAGCAGTTGCACCAAATCGCCTGCTCTAAATGTAGGAATTACAATCGACAAGGCAATAAACAGACCCACCAAAACAGTAATACCCTGCGCTAACCTTCCCAAAACCAGTCCCAAATTCCGGGATTGGCGGTGGTTGCGAGTAAGCCGCCTGACCGCTCTCTTAATTGACCTCCCAACAAAGAAAAAGATTGCGAAAACAATGAACGCTAGTATCATATTAGGCAGCAGGACAATGAAGTCATTGATCATGCTCTCAATCTTGTCCCAGACTCCAGATATTTCTGCTGTCATAAAAGTTCCTCTTGCATCAGTCGTTATTGATAGTAGTGAAATTAGCCATGTCAAACTCTATCTTAAGGCTGTAGATTACTTTAACGTGAGGCTAATTTAGGACTTACACAGCCACAGTAAATATTGGGGATGGTTCGTTACGCAGAAAGCTAACGCACCAACAATTTTTTTCAAGTGGATATCGATGCCATATCTTGACCGTTGAGTTTTTGTGCGATCGCATCCAGCACCCTCTGTTCTGCTTCAGAAACCTCTCCGCTATTTTCGGCAATGCGACGGCATTGAGCTAATAGCGGTACTGCAAAGTCCGGGTTAAGTTGCTCTAACAATGCACCCAATGGTTGAGGGGACTTGATGTTAGCAGCAATCCTTTTGAGAGAATCGGCATTTAATTGCAATTCCTTCAATTCTGGCAGAATATCTTCCCAGTTTTTGTTGGGATAACTTGCCAAAATCATGTGAACCATAATTTGATCCATCCCTGCTTGCTGGGCGATCGCCACATCAAGATATTTCTCGCTTTGTTGCTGAATTGCTTGCAGCGTTTCGGTTCCAGGTTCTTCAGTATCTTCCCTCACTTTGGCTTCGTAAAACTGGCGCGCCGCATATCCCAGCGCGTACAGCATCGTAGCATTCGTACTCGCACCAATCATCGCGCCAGCCAGCGGTACGTTGCGTAAAAAGCCCAAACCAGCTCTCATTGCGTTGCTACCGCCTAGCGCTAACCCAAAAATTGCCAAAACCTCGCCTTTTCGGGCTGGCTGTTGCAAATCCATCCCATAGGCGGCGGCAATTTCATAAACCATTTCGGTTTGAATCGCAGTAGTTGCGGCTAAATCGATCGCCAGCAGTGCAGCCGCGACACCGGGTAAAATGCTGCTAGCAAATCCGACACCACCGGCTTGAATCGCTTTTTCCACCATAATGCGATGGGCAATTTCGCTGGGATATTCATTGGGATACTTTTGTTGGAGTTCATTGACTTGAGCTTCGGCTTTGGCTAAGTCGATGCGATCGCTGACCCCAACTAACCAATCAAGCCTGAGTACCCCCGCCACTTGTTTAACAAAGGGAAGATTGCCAACATAAGTTACCGCATCTCCGGTTCCTTGCGTCGCTTGTCCAATCAATCGATAAGTTTGTTTAGCAGCAGCTTCCCCCCAATCAACTGCTGTATCAACAACCGCTTTGCCTGTATTCAGTGCAGATTCTGTTGTCTCGGCAATGAAATTTAACAAACCAGGTTTTTGCTGTGAATTAGTTTCTTTTTTTAGGTTTGATTGGTCATCCATCACTGTTTTTTCAATTAACTACAATACGCCAGGTTTTCAGCTTGGACGTAGCCTCTCAGAGGCACTGTAATCGGCACCCAACCATCCGTTCCTATACTTTCAATCGTCACTCTTCGTCCATCCGCGACGACTCCAACCCTTTCCCCATCAGTGGAAGGTGCTTGATGTACGTTAATTCCTCTGACGGCTGCAACTTGGCGGCAGTTAGTAGGAGGCGGGGCGGTTGCGGCTTCACACGCTCCGAGAAAACCACCATATACGTAGCCTTGTAGCGGGGCTGTAATTGGTACCCAGCCATTCTCACCAAGACTTTGAATCGTCACATTTCGTGCGGAACCGATAATGCCAACCGCTTCGCTGTTAGCCGTCGGTTGTCGCCGAACATTAAGACCATTCCTCGCAATAACCTGGCGACAGTTGTCTGAAGCTTGCGCTAGTAGATAGTCACCTTGAATCTGTTTTTGATTTGTATTAGCGGCGAACGAGGGAGCAACTAATACCGTTGCCGTTAACAAGATCGAACTTGTTAACCTGGTATATTTTTGCCAGATACTCTGCTGTTGCATCGCTTTATCTCCTTTTAAATCTCTATGCCAAAACCTTAGAAAAGGTTTTTAGCTTGTTCATCTTCTCCAAGAAAGCATGAATCATCATCCCAATGGTATAAAATAATTCGACTCCCTCCTGTGCTTGTTAAATTTTCAGGTTTTATCATCGCTAATCAAGCATAAACGCGAGGTTTGCGAGCGCCAACAGCACCACCCATCATTGCCGCTGCCAAACTCAGCAAAGAGCCAAGTAGAAATGACCAAGTAGCTTTAGCTGTATTACCAGCTAGATCGCGAACTTGATTTGGGCCTACATTCTGGGCTTGATTGGGTATATTAACGCCGCCCTGTTGTTGTACTTGATTGGCAATTTCTCCAGCATTAGCAGCCGCAGCGCCAACAGCACCCGATATCCCGCTTCCTAATAACCAAGCACTAAGTGCTAATGTAGCTCCCCAAAGAATTGCTGCATTCAAAAATGCTGTTTTCTTGGTCATCGGGCCGCAGCTTTGAGCCATCACCCAACCGCCTAAAAAAAGGGAAATCAGCAAACTGATAATCGACCAAATTACGACCCCAATACCAACGGAACCTGCATCCGCGCCTGTTGCACCTGCGGTTAATCCGATCGCCATTGCCAAAGCGCTTAAAATTAGTTGAGTACCCAGAGCGATCGCAATTCCTGCCAAAATTGGCCCCCACCTCACTTGATCGTGGTAATCCACCAGCGGATTGACGATTGTAGGCTCAGTGAGTTCACTGCCCGATCGATCTGGATAAGTCATAAAAGATTAACCCCTGCGTTACGTTGTTACTTGTTTTCCGTTGCTTGTAGTTTAATTTTACTTAATAAGTATTACTAGAATATCTACCGAGGGGCATAATATTTTCTTATTTGATGATTTTAACGATCGAAAGTAGTAATTTCGATTTATGAGCGAAATCTCATCCAGAAAAAACCCCAGCAGCTAGTTAGAAATTTCCTTAATTTTGTAGGCTCTCGCGTAGTTGAAGTGATAATAAAACCTGAGAAATCCTTGTGAGATATTTTGGCATAAAGGTTGTAAGTTGGCTCAACCCAACCTACGAATAATTAGATAAATTTATCACAATCAGTAGGGGAGAGATAAATTCATCTACCTAAAGATAGAAAAATATAAAAAAAAATCGCTCTTTTGATGATTCTCAATTTGCTGAATCATTCATAAGAAGGAAGTATTAGAACTGATATCTATCTAAAGTAGGTACACAAGTTGATCTAGATAGTACAGGAAATAACAATGTTACTTTACAAAATTGAGGATTTTAATCCCAACTACCGCCAAGCCGCTTTTGATGACGACGATATCAAAGGGCTGGAGGTGTATGGCGGAAGTACCGATGATAAAATTGGCACGATCGATACTGTGCTGGTAGATGAGACAGGACGTTGCCGCTATTTTGTGGTAGAGACTGGTTCTTGGATTTTTGACAAAAAAGTTTTACTTCCCATCGCTCTTTGTCACATTGATTTTAATGGGCGGCGTGTTTACGCTACAGGTTTGCGGAGTAAAGACCAAGTGGAAAAACTACCCAGGTATGAGCATGGGATGGCAGTTGATTACGATTATGAAGAACAAGTGCGGGGTATTTATCGAACTTCAACAGTAGAAGCGTCTGTACCAGTAGAAGCATCATTACCTTTAGAAGCACCCGTTCCAGTTTCTACAACGCATTCTGTCTTGCCTCAAGCTAGTAATCCTGCTTATGACCGGGATACCTATACTTACGAGCGAGAGCCCCAATTGTATCAGATGAACGAACAGGATCATCAAAAACTCAAACTGTACGAAGAACGATTAGTTGCAGATAAAACCCGTCGCAAAACAGGCGAGGTAATAATTGGCAAACAAGTTGAGACCAAAACGGTACAACTGGAAGTTCCTGTAGAAAAAGAGCGAGTTGTGATTGAGCACACAACTCCCGAATATGTAGGGAGTCGCGTAACTCCAGATACCGCTTTCAATCAAGAAGAAATGGCACATTTGGAAATCTACGAAGAAACCGTCAATATCAAAAAGCAAGCGTTCGTGCGCGAGGAAGTGCAAATCAGAAAAGAAGTTGAGCAAGATACGGTTGAGGCAACAGACACAGTACGTCGCGAAGAGTTAGATGTTGTAAAAACAGAATGGGAATCGGATAGAAAAAAACGTAATCCGCTTTAACTCAGCCAAATAGTATCGTTAAAAATGCAAAAATCAGGAGGAAATTTATCATGACTAATCGCAGGCATTTACCGTCAATCAGCGTAGCCTTTTTAGCTTTAGCAATTAGTGTCAGTGGCACTGGCTTTGTGCTAACTTCCCAGCAAGTTGCTGCTCAACAAGCTAAATCGAAATTTCCTGATGTACCGCCGAATTACTGGGCGCGTCCGTTTATTGATTCCTTAGCTGAAAAAGAGATTGTTACCGGATATCTAGACGGAACTTTTAGACCCAAACAGGCTGTGGATCGGGATGAATTTTCGGCGATGATCCGCCAAGCTTTTAATCGAGCCAGCGTTAGAAAGATACCGAGTGGAAGTTACTTTAAGGATGTGCCTAAAAACTACTGGGCAGAAACTCCGATTCAAGAAGCTTATGAAACGGGATTTATGAATGATTTTCCCGGAAATGAGTTTCGTCCGAAGCAGTCCTTGACTAAGGCACAAGCATTAGTTGTGTTAATGAGGGGTTTAAATATGGATTACAATCCCCCTGTTGTCAAAACCGATCGAGCTGCTGCAACTCCAGCAAGCCCAACTCCAGTAAATAAACGTCGAATTGCTAGGAACCGTTTGGCATTTCCCCTCGCAGCGACTGTTTTGATGCAGCCGTTATTACCTGTAGTCGCAAGGCTGCAGCCTGCGGCTGCCCCCACACCTAAATCGGCTAAAACTGTTCCACCAACAACGACAAAAGCTGCAACTGCGCCTGCTAAAAATTCGGCATTAGATTTTCTCAATTCGTACTATAAAGATGCCGAGAAACTTCCTAAATATGCGGTTGAACCCGTGGCAGCAGCGACAAAGGCAAAGATAGTGGTCAACTATCCAGATCCGAGAGCTCTTAATCCGAACGAGTTGCTGAGTCGCGGTAGTGCTACTGCCCTAATTCATCAAGCTTTGGTCAATCAAGGTCAGATAGAACCGCTTCCCGACAAGGATAGTGCTAAGTACATTCCTACGAGCCCACGTCGCTAGTTCTGCCATCAAGTTTAACTTTTTTACCCCTGGATTCGATTGACTCGAAACCAGCGATAGCCGTAGGCTTTCAAGGGAATAGATGGCGAGTCGGCATCGAGAGATTCATACAGCCGATCGCCAAATAAATCGCACAGATTGCTGTATTCGTTAGATTTCAGTGTACCGGTACAAGGCTTGTCGGCGAGATTGTGGACAGCAATCACCGTCCTGCCTTCCCAGTCGCAGCAGTGGGCTAACACCGAGGGAGAGTCGGTTTCCAGAAGGTGCCACTTGCCCCTACCCAACTCAGGACATTGCTTGCGGATGCTGATTGCACGTTCCATCCAGTTAATTAATGAGCCAGGATCGCGCTGCGCTGCGACGACATTGACTTGTTTGTAACCATATTCTCCCGTGGCGATCGCAGGTCTGGCAAGAGTATCAGTTGCAGCCGTCGAGAAGCCACCATTCGCTGCATCTGACCATTGCATCACCGTCCGCACGCTGTCTCGACCTTCCAGCGAAAGGTCATCGCCCATGCCAATTTCTTCGCCATAGCGCAGCATGGGTGTACCCGGCAGGGTGAAAAGCAAACTGTAGACCAGTTCAATCCGGCGGCGATCTCCTCCCATCATCGGTGGTAAGCGACGACGAATCCCGCGCCCGAAAATTTGCATAGTTTTCTCAGGGGCAAACGCTGCAAAAATTTCCTCTCGTTCCGATGAAGTAATGCGGTCTAGCGTCAGTTCATCATGGTGGCGCACAAAATTAAGCCACTGACAAATATCAGGAATATCCGGTAAGGTTTTTAGTCCCTCGCGCAATGCTGTGGATTCTTGACGCGCCAGGGCCAAAAACAGATGCTGGTTCAGCAAAAAGTTGAACAGAATGTGCATTCTGTCGCCCTTAGCAAAGTAGATAGAAATTTGCTCGCGATCGACATTTGCTTCTGCCAGCAACACAGCATCACCCTGACGCGATGACACAAAATCTCTCATTTCTTCCAAGAAACCTCGCAGCTTTTCGGGGTCTGCACCTTCGATGCCAATTCCTTCAATTAAAAACGGAACAGCATCAATGCGAAATCCAGACACGCCCAGTTCTAGCCAGAAACCCATAATTTTGCATATTTCTTCTCGTACAGCCGGATTGCCAATATTCAAATCTGGCTGTTCTTTATAGAAGTGATGCAAATAGTAAGCTTTTGCTTGTTCATCGTACTCCCAAATACTGTCCTCGACATCGGGAAATATCAGTTGTTCTGGATCAGTTTTGGGTGGATTTTCTGACCACACGTAGTAATCGCGATACTTGGAATTTTTATCGCTTTTAGCCGCCACAAACCAAGGATGCTGATTGGACGTATGATTTACTACCATATCGATCAGCACGCGAATTCCTCGTTCCCTTGCTTGGTGCATGAACTCGACAAAATCTCCCAGGGTTCCCAGTCGCGGATCAATGTTGTAGTAATCCATCACGTCGTAACCATTGTCCCGGTTAGGGGAAGGATAAAACGGCAGCAACCACAAACAAGTAATTCCTAGCGCGGATAAATAGTCTAGACGGTTGATCAGTCCATGAAAGTCGCCGACACCATCCCCGTCCGAGTCCATGAAGGTTTCAACATCGAGGGAGTAGACAATTGCGTTTTTATACCAGAGGTCTTTCATTGCAGTAAATTTCTTAATAGAGAAACTGTTGGAAATGGCTTTGTTCAGAAACCCGGTCACAGGGCCATTTAGGAAGCTGAATGCCACGGGTATAGCTCATCTTTCGGAAGATGAGCCTAAGTTATGTTTGTCCAGATTCAAAATCTATCCATCTCAAGCTCGATGAAATATCTGTCACTATAATAAATCAATTACGAAAAAAAAACGGTTGCTCAGACTGACTACCATTAGCAGGAGCGATCGCTACCAATTTCCGATTAGATGTTCATGCCAATAGCCAACTTGTTGAGGTTGTAGCTCCACTGTCTTCGCTTTCTTTCGCCAAGACAGTGCAAAATTCCCAACCTTAGTTAAATCGGTCAGCCCTTGTAAGTCCTGACGGCATAGGAGTTGTGTTTGCCTTTAGCGATCGCCCATGGTGCCAACTACTCTTCTACCCAATTGAGTAACCCAAGAGAAGTAACAGCTCCAAAAAAGTGAGCGCCAATCAGATTGACGTTGGCCATCGTCACAAAAATATCTAGAGAACGAATCACATTTTCTGGCGTATAAGCTGCGAGCGCTTGCGGTTGACTCAGAGTTTTTGCTAGGACTACAGCCACTGTTTCTTCAGATGCGACAAACGCGATTAATACCCCCACCAAACTAGAAACTAATCCAATCCGTAAGGTGTGAGTAATATGTTCTTTGCTGGGATATACCTGGGAATTTTCGGCGTGCAAAAGTCGGCCTAAAAGCCGATAGCGAAAATCCCAAAATATTCTAAACGCCAGCAATAACAGGCCCACTATTGCTAAAACTACCCCGAAACCAATACCTGCATTATTGGTTTGTTCGCCCATGTTGCGACCCAACATAGCAAATAATAAAACAATGCCGGAAACAGCACCCAAGAATAACTGTATCCAGAAGCTAAATCTACTAAACAAGCGAAAAGTTGCGACGAATTCGCTTTGGGTCAGCGGTTGCGGCACGGATTCTGGTTGATTCATTATATCCACCTTATTGCTGAATTGAGCATCAAAATAAACGAGGTAAGAAAGAGGTTCTGCTTGTCTTCCTGTCGCAAGCGATCGCCTGGTGGTTAGCTATTAGACTTCTGCAGAAAACTCGGTTAAGGGCAGGACAGGATGCCTAACCCCTACTCCCCGCAGTAGTTATGAGAGAGGTGTATTGGTTACTGAGGAATGGCTGACGGATATACTCCTGTAGCAACTAAGACAGGTTTGTTGGTATACTCGGCTTCTAGCTTCTGCTTCAAGGTCAAATCCCATTGCAGATCGTAGTCCCGCTCAAGTTCAGCGACGACAAACGAACGCAGCACGCCGGTTACAGCCACCTTCTCACCTTCTCGCACGCTTGGTTGTGGAACTGTGTGTATCACTAACAAGTCTTCTCCGCCAATTAATTTCTCTTCATCCAAGGTGAACGAGTTTGGACTTCTGAGGCTTTCGACTTCACCGCTCACCGCCAGTGTCTTGCCGTAGTATTTTTGGGGGTCTGAGGTGAGTTCCCCCGGTGTGGGGGCTAGCGCCATCGATTGTGCAACGATCGTAGGTTTACTTTCGTACTCGGCGTACAAGTTTGGCTCTAAGCCTAATTTGTACTCGCGCTCAATATCTGCAAGGACAAAATTGCGAACTGTTCCTGTTACTTGAACTTCTTGATCTGATTCAGTCGGCAGCACAAAAGGCTTGCCGGTGGCATTGACAACCAAAATCGATTCGGTGCTAAAAAACTCCTTATCGCTAACTGTAAAGGTCGATGGCCCCAATTTTTTGACTGGTTCGCTTCTGATGGTCACAGTTTTGCCAAGCAGTTGTGCTGTTTTATCAACCACATTCTCGGTTGTCGTGGGAACCGTACCGGGTGTTGCAGGTGCAGGTGCAGGTGCCGTTGCTTGTCGCTGTGGGGTAGTACAAGCCGGAAGCAGGATAGCTGCTAGTGCGAGGGCGATCGCTCCTCCCTTAGCATTCGAGAGCTTTTGAGTGTAATTGTTCAAACGATTATTAACCATTGAAAAACCTCCTTGATTTTTTCTGTTTATTTTGTTGATGAAGCTACAGAATTTGTGTTTAAAACCGGGTTTTTTTATAGCCTAATTCAAAAACACTTGACCGTCAGGGTGAACTCTTAAAACTCCTTAATTGCCATCCTATTTAGTCGTTTCATCTGAGGATTTGCTGATGCAACAAGAGGCATGGTTGGCATACCGATTAATAAACTGCCAGAGATGATTTGTAATATCCCTGGCGTTTTTTTTCAGGGATTTTTTAGTTGATACATAGATATCTCCTGATGGAATCTTTCAAATTTAGTCAGGTGTGCCCGATTTTGCGCGGGCAAATAGTCGCGAGTCACCGCTCAATTTTGAAACAGTACCAAAGTTTCTTCGCTGGTGCGATCGCCTCTGCTAGAAGTGAGATTCACCTCGTATCGGGTTCCTGGTAGAGAAATGGTCGGCTTAAAAGCAAAGCTGAATTTACCTTGTTCATCCGCCCGAATTGTGCGTTCGAGGATATTTCGTTCAACTCCAAATAAACCTGCCACAGAAGAGGTAGCCTGAACGTTGACATTAACTGTCGCATTTGGGGCGCTGCGTCCTTCCACTTCAACCGTCCCGCTGACGCGAGCATTTTCTTCGGGAGTGATAATTTCTAGCGGGATTTCGGCAGTGTTGGAACTGCCATCATCGCCAGCAATTAGTTCTCGATCTAAACGGGAACGAATAACTTGATTTCCCGACTGCAAACTAGCAGTAACCGCCGCACCAGCAGGGGGGAAATAATCTTGGCTGCGGATCGTATATTCCCCTGTGTAAACGCCGTTGGATTCTTCCCGCATGGGGATGTTATAAGCAACTCCTTCAATGGAGAAATTAGCTGTAGCGTTGGGAGTGCCGAGCAATTTGAAATTGAGCGTGGTTCCCGGATCTAACTGCTGTACTGGTTGAGCACTGAAGCGGTTAATAGACAAAGATTGAAAGCGCCGATCGCTATAACCCGCAACTAGAGGTTGTTGCAAGCGGGTGCTACTGATGCGATCGCCTTGTTGCAAATTTGCCCGCACAACAGTATTTTCGGAAATACGATCGCCCTCGCGAATCATGTAGTTTGCCTCGTAAACTCCGGGTTGAACCTCCCGCATCGGCAGATTTTGCACTGCATTTGGGATAGTCAAGGTAGCTCTAGAATACGGGGTTCCTCGCAGCACGAAAAAGAGTTGAGTTCCCGGATCTAATCGCTGTACTGGATACGCGGTAAAACTGTCTATATCCGAGCCGACTACTCTTCGTTGAGCTACTTGGATAGAGGGTTTGGCGCTAGCTAGGGCAATTTCCGGTAAATAAATGGTTGAACCCAACAGAACCAGTCCAATTGCCGTTGAAAATGATTTTATTTTCATAAAATCCTCCTAAATCGCAACAACCAACCTCTTGCAGTAATGTGAAAAGAAAATTTAAATTATTAAAAATTTACTTTGGCTCAAGGTCGATTGTCTGTGTTCTACGTTCTACATTCTTTCAAAATGTTGCTTATATATCCATTTAACCTCAAGTCTCCAAAGCTTGCCATCTGTCGGAGGCAATAAGAAAATATCTATCTGATGAAAGATGATTGAAGAAAAAATGATAATATTCCTTTCAGTTCAGTTAAGTGCGATCGCTCGGACTATTGGCGATAGATGCTTGATTCCCAACTGTCGCACTGGGACGCATCCATTCTTGCAACGTCCATAAGCTAGTTAGGGCAGCTATTGCAGCTCCCAAACTATCCATAATCAAATCAATAATCGTATCATCCAGGCTCCCAATCACTTCGGTTGAGAGAACAATACCAGCCGTCCACTCGGTAACTTCCCACAAAGCACCAATCGCAATCCCAAAACTGGTTATTGTTAGCAAGTACAGCAGTTTATGGTTGCGAAAAATAGTCAGCATTGAACTGTATGCTAAAAAACTAAATGCTAAAGTCACGGCAAAAGTCGTGAAAGCATGAACAATTTCATCATAAAGTCCCGGTTGGTAAAATAGTCCGAAAACCCAGCCTCCGGCGTTGAGTAAGGCAGCAAGCACAAACAGGAAATCAAACAGCGTTGGCAAGCGATCGACCATCACCACAAACGCCAGGGATGCTACTAAGAATAAGGCTAACCCCAAGGCATTTTGCCATTTTCCCTGACTCAGAGCACCTATTACTGCTATTGTTAATAACGCCTGTCCTACCCAAGCTGCAACTCGATAGCCACGCCAGTTTGTAGTCATCATCAATCTCCTTCTATCTTAAGCTCGCACATCCCCGACTTCTTAGAGAAATCGGGGTTCTCCATGCCCTTTATGTGGTTTATGTGAGATCAATTTCTAGAGGTCATCTTGAGCAACTTGGGCATGGTTTAAGGCAGCGACTAAGGTAACTCCGCCTAAAATATTACCAATTAGAGTAGGTATCATGAATTTGCCAAAATATTCGGGCCACGAAACAGCTTTAATTGCCACTGCATAGAAAACTTCCACCGATCCGGCAATAATATGAGGAAATTCACCTAGCCCAACCAGGGAAGTGATGATAACAATTACCCACAGTTGGGAAGACTCAGCGGCGGGGAGAAGCCACACCATTAAAGCAATTAACCAACCCGCAAAAATTGCCCGCAATAAAGTTATCCAAAATCCTCCATCGATAACTCTTAAACCTATTTCGCCAAACGCTGTTTGAATTTCAGGCGGGAAGACTCCAACCTGTGCAACTATTGAGGCAAATATGAATGCACCTAACAAATTGCTGGCTAACACAATTCCCCATAATCGCAGCACTCGCATAAAAACTTTGCGTCTGCGATCGTTTAACAAAGGCAGAATGACAGTCAGGGTATTTTCAGTGAACAACTGCTGACGCCCCATCACCACAATGACAAAGCCGATACTGTACCCAAGGCTGACAATGATGGAACTCCAAGATTGCTGCGGTAAATTTGCTTGGAGTACACCTTGAGCCACCAGGGAAAATCCCATAGATAGTCCTGCGGCTAATCCAGACCAAGCTAGGGCTGAAACTGGACGCAACAACTCACTTTCACCCTCAATCCTAATCGTTTCGTGAATGATTAAGGCAGTGGGACGGATGCGCTCAATGATCTCTTCACGATCGCGATCGCTTAGTTCCAACTTTTGTTGACCCAGCAATTCTATTGCTTCGCTGGCTCGATCGCTATTTTGTGTCATCTCGCTCTTGTTAAATTATATGAACTTCGTAGTTCTCAGGATACAAACTAAACAATAGCGACGCGCCTAACCTGAGAATGAGCTTTGGGTTTTTCTAAAAAGTGTCTGTAGAGAAAAAATAGTTGTGCAACATCTATCTTAAGTTTGGTGATTTTAAAATTGAATGTAAAAGCAATATATCTTAAGTAAGATATTCCGCTATTTGCTTTAATTTTGCACAATCTTTGCCATACAGAGGTGTAGGGTGAAAATGTAAGAGTGGCAGTGTTAGGAGGCATCTTTGTACAAAATTAATTCCTTGAGTACAAGAAAACCTGACCAATTCAAAAATTCAACCACGAATGCGATTGTGGAGGCTTCTAGCTGGTTCGATCGCTGTAATTGGGAAGGAAAACTCCTCTCTCAAATTTGAGAACCTAGTCAAGCCTGAGTGCGATCGCATTCGTGATAGACATTGCCGTTTTTTTGAGAATAGCAGCAATTTTTTTGGCTTGGCGCGTACCCTCATTTGCAATTAGCCAATACCTGCTGTGAGTTTTACGTTCGCAGAATATCATGCAAGTGGCTCCGGCATTCAGTTCAATCTGCGGGATTTTGGGGTTTATAAAGATACTACCGCACAAGATTGGAGTCAGGAAATAGAAATTAGCCAAAGTCAGCGGCTGATGAATTTGGCTTCTGCAGAATACAGTGAGGATTCGGAATTGATGCGATCGCTCACTCTCGCTGTAGAAAGTTTAGCCAAAAAAATCTCCCTGCTAGAGTTAAGTGTGGGTGAATAGAGAGGCTTTTGTTATGGGTTTAGGAAAGTGGATCGGTTTTTTGGCTTTGGTAGCCTCGCTCTATATTTTGTGGACAATTAGAACGATTGTTTTACTGTTTTTTACCGCCGTAATTTTAGCGATCGCTCTCAACCGTTTAGTGCGAAGATTGCAGAAGTCGGGTGCGAAGCGGGGAGTGGCGATCGCCTTAGCAGTTGCGATTCTAGTCACAGCGAGCGCTGTCTTGGTAACTCTCATCGTAACGCGCCTGAGCAATCAATTTCAAGAGTTGTCCCAACTCGTCCCGCTAGGGATAGAACAACTGCGAGTTGGGTTCTATTGGTTGCAAGCAAGATTACCCGGACAAATTTTTGATAACCTTCCCAGTATTGACGATTTAACCCAAGAAATTCAAACGCTTTTTCGGTGGACAAGTTCGCATATTTATCAGTTGTTTTCCAACTATCTAAGCTTGATTCTCAATACCTTATTAATTACCGTTTTGACAAGTATGCTTCTGGTAAATCCGATGCCATACCGCCACGCAGTTATCAGCCTTTTTCCGGCTTTTTACCGTCAGCGAGCCGATGAAATTCTCTCAAAATGCGAAGAGGGTTTAATGGGTTGGTTGGCAGGCGTTGCATTAAGCATGAGTTTTATTGGTATTACGAGCATTATTGGTTTGTTTTTTTTGCAAGTTCCACTGCCTTTTGTGAACGGGATTCTGGCATTCATATTAGCCTTAGTTCCCTACATGGGCGCAATGTTAAGCGTAATTCCACCGCTGCTGCTGGCTTTATTAGATTCGCCTGCAAAAGCAGGCGCGGTGTTGTTGCTTTATTTCCTAATTCAACAAATTGAAGGCAACTTGGTCACACCTATCATTATGGAAAAGCAGGTATCTCTGCTTCCCGCTTACACCTTAGCTCTCGTGACAGCATTCGGATTTTTCTTTGGTTTTTTGGGATTATTTTTAGCGCTACCAATTCTAATTGTTATTCAAATTTGGGTTAAAGAAGTTTTAATCAAAGATATACTAGACCGCTGGCAGACTGCTCCATCAGAGCCAGTCGATAACCCATAAAGTTATATTTGTCAAGCCCAATCTATGTGAAATTTCTTACTCAATCAACCGATGACACTCCCGCTCAAGACAGATTTAAAAAAAATCTAAACAAGCTAATCTTTAAATTAATAAATAATCACATAAATTATCTGTTTAAGAACTCAGTTAGCTGGACAGGAATGCACTATTGGGTATGGCAGCAGTCGTTAACAACTAAATTGTCAAAAAATATGAAACGGGACAACTCACCCACCGACAGCATTAAAGACTCAATTGGACAGGCAGCTTCTCATCCCTGGTTTGAGCGACTGGCAAGATTGGGATATGCTTCCAAAGGCTTAGTTTACTTTATTGTCGGTTTTTTAGCAGCACAAGCCGTCTTCAGTATGGGCGGCAGGACAACAGATACTAGCGGTGCATTATCAGAAATTGTTAACCAACCCTTCGGTAAATTTCTGCTATTTCTTGTAACGATTGGCATTATTGGTTATGCCCTTTTGCGTATCGTTCAGACAATTCTCGACCCAGAACACCAAGGACAGAAAATGGATGCCAAGCGAATTGCCCAACGCATTGGCTACGCCTTAAGTGCTTTAGCTTACGCAGGTTTGGCTTTAACGGCTGTAAAACTGATAATGGGTTCGGGCGGTGGTAATAGCGATACAACCGAAGATTTGACCGCCCAAGTTTTAGCGCAACCGTTTGGAGAATGGCTGGTAGGATTGGCAGGCTCAATTGTTATTGGTGTAGGTTTTTCTTATTTCTACCAAGCATATAAAGCCAAATTTCGCCGCCATTTCAAGCTAAATGAAATGAGCCAAACCGAGCAAACTTGGGCGACACGGTTGGGTCGATTCGGAATTGCTGCCCGTGGAGTTGTTTTCGTTATAATCGGTTTTTTCTTAATTCAAGCAGCAAGGCTATCGGATGCCAGTCAAACGAAAGGATTGGGCGAGGTGTTGGGAATTGTGGCACAACAGCCTTTTAGTCCAGTGATTTTGGCTCTAGTACCTTTGGGTTTAATTGCCTATGGCATCTACTCGGTAATTGAAGCTCGCTATCGGCGAATTTTTAGTTCATAAGCTTGCCCGTTATGCAGAAAGTTATAAGTTTTGAGTACAAGATTTTTTTTAAATTAAAAAGTTATCTAACTCAAAGCTCAAAATTTTTACAATCCGTCCTGATTAAATCACCTGCTTTTAAGTCTGGATATTTTAACTCAAAACTCAGGGCGGGTACGGGGGCACCGCCCCTACTGTACTCAAAACTCAGGGCGGGCACGGGGGCACCGCCCCTACTGTACTCAAAACTCCTAAAAACTTATGGCAAAAATTGGTTATCATGCTTCCCACGAACAGTTTAAGCCCAGTGAACTGCTGAAATATGTCCAAATGGCAGAACAAGCTGGCTTTACCCATGCCCTTTCTTCCGATCACTTTCATCCTTGGAGTGAAGCGCAAGGACAAAGTGGTTTTGCTTGGTCTTGGTTGGGTGCAGCAATGCAAGCAACGCCGAGGCTTTCCTATCGGGTTGTTTGCGCTCCCGGACAGCGGTATCATCCGGCTATTATTGCCCAAGCTGCGGCAACGTTGGCAGAAATGTTTCCCAATCGTTTTTGGCTAACGGTTGGCAGCGGTCAAGCGTTGAACGAACATATTACTGGGGATAAGTGGCCTACTAAGAGCGATCGCAACACGCGGCTCAAAGAATGTGTCGATATTATCCGCGCCCTTTGGGCAGGAGAAACCGTCACCCATCGCGGTTTAGTGTGCGTAGAAGATGCAAAACTCTATACCCGCCCGGAAATTCTCCCATTAATTATCGGCGCCGCAGTTACGCCAGAAACCGCAGAATGGGTGGGCAGTTGGGCAGATGGATTAATTACTACTTCTCGCCCACCTGAAAAGTTAAAAAAAGTCGTCGATGCGTTTCGTCGCGGTGGCGGAGAAGGGAAACCAATGATTTTGAAAGTGCAGCTTTCCTATAACAGTAATGCAGAGAAAGCACTACAAGGCGCTCATCATCAATGGCGTAGTAATATCTTCAAAAGTAAAATGCTGACAGAACTGATAACACCCGATCAATTTGATGCGGCCGGGGAGTTTGTGCAACCAGAGGAGTTATATCAACACGTCCGCATTTCGGCAGACCAAGACCAGCATATTGAGTGGTTGCAAAAAGATATTGAATTGGGGTTCGATCAACTAATTTTGCACAACGTTAACCGATCGCAAGAGCAGTTTATTGAGGCGTTTGGCGAAAAAGTAGTGCCAGGGCTGACAAAAAGTTGATTGGTAATTATGATGCTACTGACTTACCGACTAGCATTGTCAGAATCCTGAGTCCGATCGCTATCTCCCAAACCCAATGCGGTTCGCCACTTATCGGGATGGCGCGGCATCAGTATTCGCACATCAGGATCGGGCAAGCCGATGCCAGCATCTTTGAAGGCAAGAATGATTGCCGCTCTCACGGCTGAGGTTGTCGCCACAAAGTCAGTACGCCGCGAGTCCGTCCAAAAGCGCACCTCAACCAATATGTCATCCTGTCCCAAATCTCGAATTCGCACGGAAACTGGCGGATCGTTGAGCACGGCTTCCGTAGCTTGCGCTGCCTCTGTCATCACAGTTACCGCTGTTTGCAAATCGCTATCGTAGCCGATAAACAGAGTCACGCTGCTGCGACGAATCGGGGCGGCGGTGTTGTTGGTAATGCGCGAGGTGAACAATTCCGCATTGGGAACCAATACCACTCGACCATCATAAGTACGGAGTTGGGTTGCCCGCAATTCGATCCGCTCGACATTGCCTTCAGTTTCCCCGACAACAATTTGATCCCCAAGTTCAAAAGGACGCAATACCAGAATTAAAATGCCGCTGATAAAGTTAGAAAGGATATCTTTTAAAGCAAAGCCGAGAGCAAGACCCGTTAAACCCAATCCGGTGGCAACTGCCTGCGGATCGAACCCAAAGGCATCGAGGGCCACAATAAAACCGAGACTCCAGACAACATAGTAGGCGACTTGTTTGATTAGGTTTTCTATTGTTAAGTCTTCTACAATGTGACGGAAAATCACGCGCATCAACCAGCGCACCAAAGCCGCGATCGCCCAAAATACTCCAATCACCAGTAATGCAGCTAGCGCGCGGGGAATAATCGCGATCGCAGATTCACCCAGTCGTCCAAATCCGGTTTGCACCGAGGATTGCACCTCTGCCACAAAGCGTTCCGAAGGGGAAAGACGGCGCTGACTGGCTCGCGTTAGAGCGGTAGCAATCGCCCCTGACCACTGAGTTGCCAGGGTATCAACCGTTGTCAAATTATCCTGAGCGTCTGCTTTAGTTACGGTGACAACAGGGACTCCAGCAATCGTAATCACCCGCTGATCGCTACCTTGAGTCGGTTCAATGCGGGGAGGTGCGATCGCCGTAGGATTCTCCAACAGTCGGCTCATGCGCCGCTCAATCTGCCGCGCACGTGCGGTTGCATCTACGTTTTCTACCGCACTCACCCGAAACACTGCTCGACCATCTAAACGCACTGTTACCCGTTCGTCTTGCGCGCCTGCGGAATTCGGGGTAATACACGTTATCGTTATGGCAATTAAGAGCGCGAGCAACAGAACCGACCGCACGCTCGATCGTGCTAACCGCCTCCAATGAATTTTTATGCTTTGCTTGATTGGATGCACTACCGCTGTTGTTGTTTAAGTTGGGCTAATAAAAGAAGTAGCGATCGAGGATATCCTAAAAAACTGGTCGCACCGATGCTAAACGATAAAGCTAGGAATGCTGCACATATTAGGGGTCAAGGCCAGAAATTAAACATGAGAAATCATGTCCTTTTTTGGCAGTGGTAGTGATTTTTTAGGTTCGTATTTGCGCTTCAACGCTCATGTGGGCGAAGACAGCGCAACTACAAAACCTTATTCAATTCATTTGCACTCTAACGCCCTTCCCTCTTCACATCCAACTCTTCACGCCGCAGTGTTTCCGTTGCCTCAACGGTCTCGGTTTCAACCTCTTTCCTGATGTTAACTTCTTCGCGCACGAAAGCTTCTTTTTTGATATCAGCAGTTTCTTCGTAAACGTCCATACGCATCACCTTTTCCTGCTGGAAGGGAGTATCCCGATTTACTGGGGCACCTGCCTTTGCTGGAGTTACACTCTCAATTACAACTCGCTCTTTTTCTGTTGGAACTGAAACTCGTGCCGTTTCAGTTTCAACTCGCTTGCCAATTGCTACCTCGCCAGCTTTGTGACGGCTTTTTTCTGCAACCAGTCGTTCTTCGTAGAGTCGGAATTTGTGATGCTCGCGCTCGTTCATCTGATACAATTGAGGCTCTTGTTCGTAAGTGTAAGTGTTGCGGTCATAACCAGCAGCGCTAGCTTGGTTAGAGACAGGACGCGGCCTAGAAACTGGTGCAGATGCTTGTACAGGCAATGAGGTTTCTAAAGGCAATGATGCTTCTACAGGTGCAGACCCTTCTACAGTTCGAGTACGATAAACACCCCGCACTTGTTCTTCATAATCGTAATCAACCACCATCCCATCCTCATACCTGGGTAGTCTTTCTGCTTGGTCTTTACTCCTCAAACCCGTCGCGTAGATGCGTTCTGCATCAACCTCAACTCGACAAAGTGCAACTGGAACTAATACCTTCTTGCCAAATATCCAGAAACCCGTGTCAACCACAAAATATCGGAAACGTCCTGTCTCATCAACTAGCGCTGTATCAATTGAGCCAATCTTCTCATCTGTATTTCCAGCATAGATATCCAGACCTTTGATATCTTCGCCATTAAAAGCAGCTTCGCGGTAGTTGGGATTAAAATCTTCAATTTTGTAAAGTAACATACCAGTCCTTCCTTTTCTATCTATATCAACTTATGACCCCATTTTAGATATATCTCAAATTTGATGCTTCCTTCTTATGAAGGATTAAGTGAAACAAAATAGTAGGATGAGTATATTTATTTTAATTTTTTTCTGTCTTTGGATAGATGACTTGTCATTTTTTATCCACCTTCTGCACTCTCAAGTGTCACAATCGGTTTTTAACTATTTTTATAAAAAAATACACTTATAAATTAGACTTTGATCCTCTACATTAACGCATAAAAAATATATAGCAACCCTAAATTATTCGCGTAATTATTGTAGGGGCAATCCGACCCCTACTCCCCGTGGTTGCCCCGATAGATAGGGGGTAGGCACGGGGAGTAGGGGTAGCACTACCCCTACAAATTTACATGAATGATTTAGGATTGCTATATACATAATTTATTACTTTAAAAATAGACTTTTATGTGAGATATTTTGGGCAAACACATTTGAAAAACTTTGCCTTGATTATGCTACACCCTATGTTTAAATATCATTATGAATATATGCCCGGTCGCCTCTTCAGCAAGCAATTTGTCCTAACTGATGACTAATGACTAATGACTAATGACTAATGGCTAATGACTGATGACTAATGACTAATAAAAACAAATTCCCCGGCCTAACCAGGGAAGGAAAGATATTAAAAAAAGTAATGTTGTTTTAATAAATTGAATTTGCCAATAAGCGGCGATAAATTAGTAGCAGCCCTTGTTGAGTTGAGAGCGGACGCCGGGGCGGGCAGTCCTGTGTAGATGCCGCACCCGATCGCATTTTCCAGTCTCAAGAAAACAGTTGCATTCATATTTGAGTACCACTTAAGCTTGGTTGCTGTTGCGAGTCTGGCTAGCCAGCTCCAACAGTTGCGCCCAGCGTTTTTGGACTTGTTTGGGAGTGCATTTGATCGCGGTGGCGATCGCCTTGTCGCTTTCTTGATTCCGCTTCATTTCTAACAATTGCTGCATTTCCGGCGACAGTTGAGCGCGAAAAGCTTCCCATTTGTCCGAAGTCATTCCCAGCTTTTGATCGACATCAGCACCCAGCCATTCGTGGACGAGTTTCCAATTTTGAGTGCGGGCAAATTTTTCGACGTGGTACTTGAAACGTTGTTGCAAGTAGTCGCGCTGGCGGGAAGACAAACCGAGCACGCGGTCAATTTCCGAAGCCGAAAGGTCTTGCAATTTTAAAGTTAAGTAATTCACGCATTCTGGCTGATTTTGCGATTCCAGATAGGCGATCAATTCCGAGACTACTCGATCGCGCAGCACAGCATCAGCCGGATCGACAGTTTCCGATACCATTTGCTCGCGCACTTGTTGCAGCGCCGGAGAGCGGCTGTAAATTTCCGCATCTTCTCCCTTGCCGGATTCTACAGCCATTTCAATGTCGATCGCAGTTTCGGGAGGCTGACCCTTGGCAAATCCTTGAGCGCGCAACACGATCAGGCGTTGGCGGTTGCGGCCGGGCAAACCGATTTGGCGCTTGGCGTAGTGTTCGGTGAAAGCCATGTACTCAGCCAATTCTAGCTGCGTGCGGGGCTGGTAGGTGACATCGAGTTGATGTTCGCGACGGAAAGCTCGCAGAGATTCGATGTAAAAGCCTTGCAAAAAGTCTTCAATCATGTTGTAGCGAGCTTGGAAGTTCAAGTTCGATCGGAAAGAAGCAACATGGCGGTAAATCATCGCCGCGAGGTGAGAATGCAGTTCGACGCGGCCTTGTTTGGAACCGAGGCGGTAGTATTGCAGGGTTTTTTGCAACCGGTGCTCGGCCAAGGTGATTTGCCAAGCTTCAACTTCGCCGGAAATTTGGATGCGATCGCTCTTTTGGCAAATCCGTTCGACTTCCTTAGCAATCCGCATCGCCACTGCTTGAGCGCTGCGGCTGGAAGTTTTCATTTCGGCTTGCAATTCTTTGAGGGCGAAGTCAGCCAAAGCGAGGATATCGATGCTGGGAACAGTATTGATTTCGGCGTTTGGTTCGCTGGAGGTAGCCGGAATGCAGTTGAAGCCAGAAGCGTTGTTGCAGTTGACGGTGGTGGCAGTTTTGACAGTCATGGCATTTATCGGGTGGTAGGGCACAGCGGGTGTGCGAGGACATTTGTCAGAGTGTGAGGCGGCAGTTGCTGGCGGTTTCGCTTGCTGTGCGGATTCAACTCTCTATACATTGAATGTTACGGAAGTAGAGATAACCGTAGTTATGCCAGTGTTCCACTCTCTCATGCAACAGTTTTTGGCTGCTGAATCTGATTCTAATCGCTGG
Source organism: Microcoleus sp. B4-C2 (assembly GCF_036705265.1). NCBI lineage: Bacteria > Bacillati > Cyanobacteriota > Cyanophyceae > Oscillatoriales > Microcoleaceae > Microcoleus > Microcoleus sp. B4-C2. Next base: position 37,848 of record NZ_JAUBUB010000018.1, on the reverse strand, counting down.
CTGTGGAAGATTGGTTTTATTGCCGTTAAAGCCTTACTTTACAAGCATTCTGAGCTGTTATGTGGGTGGGGCGATCGCCAGGAAAACTGAGGGTGCTGCGAGGCCGCTGAGTGGACAATCTAATAACTGGCTATTTGAGGGGGTTTTGGCCGTTAGAGATTGTGGAATCGAGACTTGGCAGAGTGTAGCTATCTGCAATGTCTTCAGAACCTACGCAACAGCAGTTAGGAAACCCGGTTAATCTGAAAATTTGATCTTATCCAAGAAGGAAGAAGGAATCAGAAAGAAGCACACAGAGCTTTGTTTGCAAACAATTCACCCTGATTCTTTCTCTAATACCAAAGTCACCGGCCCGTCATTCTCGATCGAGACTTGCATCATCGCTCCAAACAAGCCTGTTTCGACTTTTAAGCCGCTCTGGCGCAACTTTTCGACAAATTTATCATAAAAAATTTCGGCTCGTTCAGGAGCCGCTGCTCGGTCAAAGGAAGGTCGCCGACCTTTGCGGCAGTCCCCGTAGAGCGTAAACTGACTGACAACCAGCAACTCGCCGCCAATGTCTTGTACTGACTTGTCCCAGCGCCCGGTATCCGTGGCAGAGTCGGGAAACAAACGCAATTCCAGGCATTTGCGAGCCATCCAATCGAGTTCTGTTTCGGTGTCGGTGTCTGCAATACCTACAAGCAAGTTAAGTCCGCGGCCAATTTTGCCAATAATTCGATCGTCAATCTCGACTTGAGATGATTTGACTCGCTGGAGGATGACTCGCATGGGAAATCGGTAATTAGGAATGAGAATTAAATAACTTCCACTCTTGAAAGTGGGATGGGCGTCCCGCCCGTCCACTCATGACGGGCGGGACGCCCATCCCACAATAACAATTAAAATTGTAAGTTATTTAATTCGCGATCCTTACTCGTTACCAGGCTCTGGCCTGGTAACGCAGATCCAGAGGCTCTGCCTCCTATCTTCCTAAGTACCAGAGAGGCAGAGCCTCGCTTACATCGGTTCCCAGGCCAGAGCCTGGGAACCAGTAACCTTTAGTTTTTCCCAAAACCTTTGCCGCGATTGATTGAAGGCATACAAAGACAGTTTTCGAGTTGCGATCGCAAAGTCTCGGTATCCAAACCCTGACCGATGAGAACAAGCTGGTTTTTGCGATCGCCTTTCCACTCGTCGTCGTCCATCGTAAATCGCTTGCCGCTCAAGTGAAAAATATGCCGTTTGGGACTTTCTTCAAACCACATAATTCCTTTCGCGCGAAACACATTTGTTGGCATTTGTTTGTCTAAGAAATATTGAAATTTTCTCAGAGAAAACGGCTTGTCACTCAGGAAGGAAATTGAGGTAAATCCGTCATTTTCTAAATGGTCGGAGTGGTCGTGATGGCTGTGGTCGTGATGGCTGTGGTCGTGATGGTCGTGATGGCTGTGGTCGTGATGGTCGTGATGGCTGTGGTCGTGATGGCTGTGGTCGTGATGTTCGTGATGTTCGTGGTCGTGACTGCTAGGAGTTTCTTCAGATTGGAAATATTTGTCGGATTCAAACAATCCGACGCTGAGGACAAGCGGTAGGGGAACTTGCGATTTTACTGTTCGCAGAATTCGAGCACCTTCTTTGACATCCCGAATCTTAACTTCCAACAAATCTAAATCTGCTTCTTCAACCAAATCAGTTTTGTTGAGGATAATTATATCGCCGTAAGCTATTTGACTGTAAGCTGCTTGAGAGTTGAATAAATCTAAGCTGTAGTTGGCTGCGTCTACTACTGTAACTATCGAATCGAGACGAGTCAGGTCGCGCAGTTCTGTTCCTAAAAAAGTCATTGCTACTGGCAGCGGGTCGGCGAGTCCGGTTGTTTCGACTACCAGATAATCGAGATTTTCTTGACGTTCCAGAACTTTGTAAACTGCATTAACTAAATCTTCATTAATAGTGCAGCAAATGCAGCCGTTGTTCAGCTCAACCATGTTGTCGTCGGTGGTGACAATCAGTTCGTTGTCGATGCCGATTTCGCCAAATTCATTTACCAAAACTGCTGTTTTCAAACCCTGCTGGTTGGTCAGGATGTGGTTGAGCAGGGTTGTTTTGCCGCTGCCGAGAAATCCTGTAATGATGGTAACGGGTAAGCCGTGTTTGGGAGCGTCCATCGCCGGTTCTGTCTCGGACTGAGTTGTAGATTGCATAGCTTGAATGTCAAATAATGTCGATCGCACTTTCTTTGTGGCTCTTATTGTATCTTAATTAGGACAAGGCCTGGTAAACCCAGTTTCTCGGAGAAATGTTGGGTTTGGTGGCATGGTATCTACGCATCAACCGGGAATCAGCCCGAGAGTGCAAAATAAGTGGGCCGCTAATTATCGGCAATTGTTAACGCGGTCGCACTTTTTTATTTTTTTGATAATTTTTTTTCCAGAGTACCTGTGGGAGTTAGCCTGCAACCAGTTTTCCCGGTAAATTCAGCAGCGACAAATTTGGGGCAAAGTCATGCTGAGTGCGATCGGCAAATTCCCGCTACTCTATAATAGTTTTAATTATCGAGCTGCGTAAAATATTTAAATCTCAATTAAAACAGGGCGGTGGCTAACAACAGCCACCGCCCTCAAGATAGTATTGCGCTATCTAAGTCTGTGCTTACGCAGGAAGCAAGACTGAATCAATAATGTGGATGACGCCATTATCAGCAGCAACATCGGCTGTTGTAACGGTAGAATCATTGATTTTGACGCCATTGGAAGCATCAATTTTAACTTCTGAACCTTCCACTGTCTTGGCAGATTTCAGCTTGACCACATCAGCGGCCATAACTTTGCCAGAAACGACATGATAAGTCAAGATTTTTGTCAGCTTAGGAATGTCCTTAAGCAGTGCTTCTACAGTACCTGCGGGAAGCTTAGCAAAAGCTTCGTCTGTAGGCGCAAAAACTGTGAAGGGGCCAGCGCCTTTGAGAGTATCTACTAAACCAGCGGCTTGGACGGCAGCAACTAGGGTAGTAAAAGAGCCTGCCGAAACGGCGGTATCAACGATGTCAGCCAAGTGAGTCACCTAGTTTTTGTAATCTGTAAATCACTATAACGCTAAAAAGTTAATTTAGCTACAGATATTTTTTCTCGTTCAGTTTGGTTTTCTTATATAAAATAGAACATTTTTTTATATATAACTCATGTCAGTAAATACCTACCTAAAGGTAGATTATAATTTACCGATTTTACTGTATTTTAATTTAGAAATGTAATCCTAAATACATTGGTAAGCCGATCGCCCCTGCGCGCTGTTTAAACTAAACGCAGGGGCGAGACAGCATCGCCCCTGCTACGACATTTTGATTGACTTGGCAAAATATTCAACTTTCAGCGCAGCGCTAACAGATTACAAAAGCCCGCCACCCCGACTGATGGCAACAGTTTGGGAAATCCCGATCTAAACTGTTAACAACCACTAACTAGCGGAAGGGTGACATGAGATACAAACTACTAGGTCACAGCGGACTTCGCGTTTCGGAAATCTGCCTCGGAACCATGACTTTTGGCGAAGATTGGGGTTGGGGCGGTTCCTACGACGAAAGCCGGAAAATGTTCGACGCCTTTGCAGAAGCCGGCGGCAATTTCATTGATACCGCGAATCTCTACACCAACGGTACTAGCGAAAAATATGTCGGTGAGTTCATCGGGACCGATCGCGAAAAATGGGTAGTTGCCACTAAGTATAGCCTCAACATGAAGAATGGCGAAATCAATGGTTTTGGCAACCACCGCAAAAATATGGTGCAAGCAGTAGAGGCAAGTTTGAAGCGATTGCAAGTTGAATACATAGATTTGCTGTGGCTGCACGCTTGGGATTTTACCACACCCGTCGAAGAAGTAATGCGCGCTTTTGACGATTTGGTACGCGCCGGCAAAGTTCTTTACATCGGCATTTCCGATACGCCGGCTTGGATTATTTCTCAAGCAAATACGATCGCCAACCTGCGCGGTTGGACACCATTTATCGGCTTGCAAATCGAATATTCTTTAAAAGAGCGAACTCCTGAACGGGACTTGATCCCTATGGCAAAAGCCTTTGATATTGGCGTCACAGCTTGGAGTCCCCTAGCAGGCGGTTTGCTAACAGGAAAATACAACACTTCAGAAACAGCCAGCGAAGCTAAACGCCTTAATTCACCTGAATCGGGAAAAATTAACGAACGAGACCTCAAAATTGCTGACGAAGTTAGCAAAATAGCAGCCGAAATTGGCAAACCTGCTTCTCAAGTAGCCCTAAATTGGCTGATCCAACAGCCAGTCGAAGTTATTCCGATTGTGGGTTCGCGCAAACTCTCGCAACTTCAGGAAAATCTGGCTTGTTTGGAGTTTGAATTAACCCCCGAACAAATGCAGCAGTTAAACAAAGTAAGTGCAATTGAATTGGGTTTCCCTCACGATTTCTTAAAGAGTTCAACGGTGCAAGATTTTGCCTTTGGAGGAGGAATCGCTAAAATTGACAGCCGCCGACTGTAAAGTTGCTGCTATTTTCTAGTTGCGGGTTTACGTGGATATTTGGCGTTTGATTGCAGATATCGGCGAACCCGCCCTTAGAGGGATGATTGACATTGGTGCTGTGGGCGCGAGATTAAACTGACGCCCACAGCGCAAATGTCATCATCTTGGTTTCTTGGCATATACTCGCGCAAAATCTTAGGTTTATCGTTGCCGTTACCTGTTTTATTTGATATTGTTGAGACAGGTGATATTGTGTCAGTTTAACCCCACTGCATAAACTGTTAATTGTTAATCTATCGGAAGTTAGAAATCTTTGACGAAACTGTGTATATTCGGATACAAATTTTCCAAGTTAGCGATCGGATGAGTTAAAAAAAGCAAGGTTTGTCAAATCAAAAAGCAACATAAACTTGATGGCAAATTTTCTCTCATCTTCAAATAAAGCAATAAAACTCGCTCTTTTTTCACCCCGTACCTGCCAGTTAAGAGTCATTTTACAAGGTCGATCGGCATTTTAAAGGCTTTTGAACCCAGCGTGCAAGCTAGGTGTCTCCTGAGATAAAAGTCATCCTTCAGATAGAAGTTAGGGCAGAAAAACTGGGTTACATTTAACAACAATAGCAAGTCTAACAATATTAACTTATCTCAAACTTTCAATTCTGAAAAAAGCAGATAAGCCGGTTTTTACCGCAGCTAAACAGTTTCTTTGTTTGGCTCACTGAATGCGGCGCTTGCTCGTCAATAAAAGTTCTCAGATTTATGCTTGCGACTTTCAGTAAGACCCTGCTGAGAAATATATCCTCTTGACCAATTTTAACTGACAAATTTTCATTGACAAATTCCAGAGGCTAATATGTCGCCCCCAGAAAACTCAGTAAACAATAATTATAGCAATAAAGATCGAGCATGGGAGATCCGATTTACCTCTATAGATCCAGCAAAATCCCCCTCTCAATTCGCTGCATCGCCCGCAGTGCGAGCCAACTTATCAAACACTGAGGCTTTAGATGCACCAGATTTAGTTTGCCTGTCTCATTTGCGGTGGAATTTTGTCTATCAGCGTCCGCAACATCTATTGAGTCGCTGTGCCAAAAAACGTCGCGTATTCTTTGTAGAAGAACCAGTTTTTAGTGAGGCTACAGATTGGTGGCTGGATGTCAGCATCCACGAAAGCGGAGTCTGGGTAATAGTACCGCACCTGAGCGAAGGAACCAGCGAAGCAACAGCACAAACTGCTCAGCAAGCCATGCTAGATGATTTGTTTCGAGCGGCAGAAATTAGCCAGTACATTCTGTGGTATTACACACCAATGGCTGTCACTTTCACAAGCCACTTAAAGCCACTAGCTGTAGTCTACGACTGCATGGATGAACTGTCAGCATTTCAAGGCGCGCACCCGGATTTAAAAGCCAATGAAAACCAATTATTAAAGCGCGCCAGCGTAGTATTTACCGGGGGACACAACCTTTACGAAGCCAAACAGCACCAGCACCCAAACATTCACCCCTTCCCCAGCAGCATCGAAAAAGAACACTTTGCGACAGCCAGGAACCTTTCAGAAGAACCGGCGGATCAAAAAGACATTCCTCACCCGCGTTTGGGATTTTATGGCGTCATAGACGAACGCATGGATATCGAACTGCTGGCGGGCATGGCCCAAGCAAGGCCGGACTGGCATTTAGTCATCATTGGCCCGGTGGTGAAAATCGATCGGGCAACTCTGCCAACTCACCCAAATATCCACTATCTCGGTGGCAAATCTTATCAAGAATTGCCAGCGTATCTTGGCGGATGGGATATCGCCATGCTGCCTTTTGCGATTAACGAATCGACTAAGTTTATTAGTCCCACGAAAACTCCCGAATACCTCGCTGCCGGCAAACCTGTGATTTCTACTCCTATCCGCGACGTGGTGCGGCCCTACGGAGAAAACGGCTTGGTTCGGATTGCTAGCAATTGGGAAGAATTCGTTGCTTGTGCCGAAGAAATCCTTAACGAAAGTTCGGACGTTCGCACCAAGTGGCTGAGTGAAGTAGATGCCTTTTTAGCAGACAATTCTTGGGACAATACCTGGGGCGAAATGCTGGGCTTGATCGAAAGTGCGATCGACGAGAAACGGCAGAAAGCCGAAGGCAGAATGAAAGTTTTAAGTTAGGAATGTTGAGGTTGAAGTTAAAGAGTTACACTTTACAGATTCAAAAATTAGCACTCAACATTCCTCGCTGTATCTCCAATTACCAATTATTCCTTACCCTTACCCTTACCCACAATCAGAGGTGTTTTAATGTTTGACTATTTAATCGTCGGAGCCGGATTTGCAGGTAGCGTCATTGCCGAAAGACTAGCAAATGAGGCCGGAAAAACAGTTCTGATAATTGATACCCGCAACCACATCGGCGGTAACGCATACGATCACTACGACAATCATGGCATCCTCGTACACAAATACGGCCCCCACATTTTTCACACCAATTCGCGCCCTGTTTTCGAGTATCTTTCGCGGTTCACCGAGTGGCGGCCCTACGAACACCGCGTCCTCGCCAGCGTTGACGGTCAACTGCTGCCAATTCCGATCAATCTCAACACCGTAAACAAACTTTACGGACTGAATCTCACCTCATTTGAAGTTGAAGATTTCTTCGCAAAAGTAGCAGAACCAAAGGATTACATTCGCACTTCCGAAGATGTCGTTGTCAGCAAAGTCGGTCGCGAACTTTACGAAAAATTCTTCCGCAACTACACCCGCAAACAGTGGGGAATGGACCCGTCGGAACTCGACAACTCAGTGATTGCGCGCGTACCTACTCGCACTAACCGGGACGATCGCTATTTTACCGATACCTATCAAGCAATGCCCCTGCACGGCTACACTCGGATGTTTGAAAAGATGCTTTCTCACCCAAACATCAAGGTGATGCTGAATACCGACTACCGGGAGATTGAGGGTTTTATTCCTTACGGGGAAATGATTTACACCGGGCCAGTCGATTCCTATTTCAATTATTGCTACGGCAAACTTCCTTACCGTTCCTTGGAATTTAAGCACGAAACACTGAACGTAGCCGTACACCAAGAAGCACCGGTGGTAAATTACCCCAACGAGCATTTATATACTCGCTGCACCGAGTTTAAATACCTCACCGGACAAGAGCATCTAAAAACTAGCATTGTCTACGAATATCCCCAAGCTGAGGGAGACCCTTACTACCCGGTTCCGCGTCCAGAAAATGCCGAAATTTATAAGAAATATAAGGCTTTGGCTGATGCAACTCCGGGAGTCTCTTTCGTCGGAAGGCTGGCGACTTACAGGTATTACAACATGGATCAAGTAGTCGCTCAAGCTCTAACAACTTACACGCAAATTACTACCAAGCCGATGATTGAATTGGTAGAAAATGTTAACGGTTCTGCCTCTAATGTCAGCTCATCCAATGGAGTCGCCCATCGCCCAGCCGCAGCTTCTCTAGAAGTCGCTGCTGTCAACAACGGCAACGGCAACGGCAACGGTAAATCTCCTAGTAAGTAGCTGGAAGCTGCGAGTTACGGGTAAAAAGGTAAGGTGCTCTATGAGCACCTTACTCGGTTTTCATCAAAAGTTATTTAATAATTCAAACAAGCATTGAGGTAAAAATGAACGTTCTAGTTAAAATTATTTTGTCTCATGAGGTTTTGGAAATTTCTCAGTTTGCTCAGTTTCAGAAAGAAATACAGCGCCTCATTGAAAGCGGTGGCAAAATTCTGATGCTGGATTTCTCTAAAATCAATTTCCTGAAAAATTCCGAGTTAATGGCTGTAGTGGCGATCGTAAAATTAGTGAGAGACAGCCAATGTATACTTTTGATCTCTGCCATGAGCGAACAAGTTAGAATTCTATTTGAACTCACGGGACTACAGCAAATATTTCAGTGTTTGCCGTTTGCAGAAGAATTTTCTCTCACAAGTGAGCTAACTGAACAGTTAGGAGGTTTGCCAAGTCTTGCTAGCTAGAGGGAGAGGGAGAGTGGGGGATAGGAAAAATCTTCCTGGTTTATTCTTTTTTCTTCTGACTAATGACTTCAGCACAAGAGAGCCTTCAGATGAGGCTGTTTTAATAGGCAGAACTTTTGCAAATTAATCAGCAAAAAACTTGTCAAAGTGGGGGTAATTGTAGCTAACCTATAAATATAACTTTGGGTAGATGTGCCGATGAGTTGGTTAGGTAGAGAACTAGAAAATTGCGAGATAGAAGAGTCTGCAACTCTTGATAGTAAGGTGACAGTTCAAGGACGGAAAACAGGTTATCCGCGCCCCCAACTGCGCCGGAGCAACTGGATTTGTCTCAATGGTCAGTGGAGGTTTGCTTACGATGACGCGGGCCACTGCGTGCAGCCGATCGATATTTCTGAGTGGACTCACACTATAGAAGTGCCGTTTGCTCCAGAATCGGCAAAAAGCGGGATCGGCGACACGAATTTTCACCCCAACTGCTGGTATGAACGCGAATTTGACGTACCCCACACAGAAGGCAGAGTTCTCCTCCACTTTGGGGCCGTAGACTACCGCGCCCGCGTCTGGGTGAACGGTCAGTTTGTCATCGAACACGAAGGCGGACACACTCCTTTCACCGCAGACATTACAGCAATTGTGAACCTCAACGGGATGCAGCGGGTGACAGTCTGGGCCCACGACGACCCGCAAGATTTGGAGCAACCGCGGGGCAAGCAAGACTGGCAAATAGAGCCCCACAGTATTTGGTATCCGCGCACGACCGGCATTTGGCAGACAGTCTGGGTAGAATTGGTGCCTCACACTTATATCGAGCGCATCCGCTGGACTCCCCAGTTTGAACGCTGGGAAATCGGTTTTGAAGCGTTTGTCGCGGGCGATCGCCAGTCGGGAATCCAGATTAAAGTTAAACTGTCGATCGGCTGTTTGTTGCTAGTCAACGACACCTACGAAGTCCTCAACGGCGAAATCCACCGTCGCATCGCCCTCTCCGACCCTGGTATCGACGACTACCGTAACGAATTGCTGTGGAGTCCCGAAAAACCGACGCTAATTAACGCCCAAGTGCAGTTGTGGGCGGACGGCAAATTGCTCGACGAGGTTAAATCTTATACCGCCATGCGGACGGTCAGCATCCAGCGCGATCGCTTCATGCTAAACGGCCGCCCCTACTATTTGCGACTGGTGCTCGACCAAGGTTACTGGCCCGACACCATGATGACGGCCCCTTCCGACGAAGCTTTGCGCCACGATGTCGAATTAGTCAAAGCAATGGGTTTCAACGGCGTCCGCAAGCACCAAAAAATCGAAGACCCCCGATTTTTGTACTGGGCTGACGTGCTGGGGCTCCTAGTTTGGGAAGAAATGCCCAGCGCCTACCGCTTCACTCCCAAAGCCGTGCAACGGCTGACGCGGGAGTGGACAGAAGTCATTGAGCGCGACGGCAGCCACCCCTGTATCGTAGTGTGGGTGCCGTTCAACGAATCCTGGGGAGTTCCGAATTTAGTTGAAGCGGCAGCCCACCGCAACTACGTGCAAGCGCTGTATTTCTTGACAAAAACCCTCGATTCGACTCGTCCCGTCATCGGTAACGACGGCTGGGAAAGCATCGATACCGACATCCTGGCGATTCACGACTACGACAACAATCCGCAAACCCTAGCCAAGCGCTACGGGCCCGAAGTCCAGCTAGCCGATTTGTTCGATCGCGGGCGTCCGGGAGGGCGCATCCTCACCCTCGACGGGCACCCGCACCAAGGACAGCCGATGATGCTGACAGAATTCGGTGGCATTGCCTGCGCCGGTCGCGAAAACCCCGATTTTTACAGGGTTTGGGGCTACGTGCGCGCGTCGGACACGCTGGAACTGCAAAGGCGCTACAGCGCGCTGTTGAAGGTGGTAAACCGAGTGGAAATGTTCAGCGGATTTTGTTACACGCAGTTGACCGATACTTTCCAAGAAGCTAACGGTTTGCTGTATGCCGATCGCACTCCCAAGTTTCCCCTAGAGGTGATCGCGGCGGCAACTCTCGGCTGGGATATTCCCGAAGAAAGTTCACAGCCGCAAGCTATTACTCAGTGCTAATCGGGCATGGGGCATGGGGCATGGGGCATGGGGGATCGGTTATTAGTTATTAGTTATTAGTTATTAGTTATTAGTTAACAATTACCAATTTCTAAATTCCTAATGCCCAATGCCCAATGCCCCATGCCCAATGCCTAATGCCCAATGCCCAATGACCCATTACCCATTCGATTGATGTTTCAAAGTTTTTTCATGGGCGGATTTGAATGTTCCACCCACAGAGTGCAATCTGGAAAACGCCTCGATGTCACAGCCGCCACCGGCCACGATAAATTTGCAGCAGCCGACTACCAACGCTTGCAGGAACAAGGCATTTACACAGTCCGCGAAGGCCTCCGCTGGCACTTAATTGAACAGTCGCCCGGAAAATACGATTTTTCCAGTTCCCTGCCAATTATCCGCGCCGCCCGCGACATGAAAATGCAGGTAATTTGGGATTTGTTTCACTACGGCTGGCCTGACGATATTGATATTTTCAGTCCCGAATTTGTGTCCAGGTTTGCAAGCATGGTGCGCGCTTTTATGGAAGTGCTAACGAACGAAACAGACCAAACACCTTTCGTGACACCTGTCAATGAAATTTCATTTATTGCTTGGGCAGGCGGCGATGTCGCCTACATCAATCCGTTCGCAAAAGGGCGGGGAGACGAGCTAAAAGTCCAGTTAATCAAAGCTGCGATCGCCGCGATAGAATCAGTTTGGGAAGTTAATCCCAACACCCGGATCGTTCAAATCGATCCCACAATTAACATTATTGCTGACCCTGACAAACCGGAGGATCGGGACGCGGCGGAAGGTTATCGCTTATCTCAATATCAAGCTTGGGATATGTTGGCTGGACGTTTTCGCCCGGAACTTGGCGGTAAGGAAAAATATCTCGATATTATTGGGGTGAATTATTACGATCGCAATCAGTGGATTCACAATGAAGACCCAATGAAATACACCGATCCGCTGTACCGCCCGTTTCGCGAACTGCTGCAAGAAGTTTTTGAGCGCTACCGCCGCCCCTTATTCGTAGCAGAAACAGGGACTGAAGACGATTTTAGACCTGTCTGGTTTAATTATGTGTGCACTGAGGTAATGGCGGCGATGAAAGCAGGAGTTCCGATAGAGGGAATCTGCTTGTATCCGATTGTTAACCATCCGGGTTGGGATGACGACAGGCACTGTTACAATGGTTTGTGGGATTATTGCAATGAATCGGGCGATCGGGAAATTTACCAGCCTTTGGCGGATGAATTGCAGTTTCAAAGGCAGCAGATTGAACCGTTGCTGAAGTTGCAGAATTGATAGCTGCGATCTAATTCTTTAGGGTGCGCTGCGGCGCACCTTATACTAAATCTGCGTTAACAATACTAAATTTGATTTCCTTTGTATTCGCTCAACCCAGCATAAAAGAGTCAAGCTCATCTACATTGTGAATAATCTTGGAATCAGGAACGCCATAGGCTTCAGCTAATTCGATACTAGCTTGCAATCTCAAGTCAAGGTTTAAGTTACGATCGAAAGCTGCTTCTGCTAAATTGCCCAGTCGTTCGTAGGTAGAAACAAGATTAGCAACAACTCCCTTGTAAGCTCGGTCAATTTGAGCGAGGGACTGCTGATAATATTGTTCTACTTGTCGAGCAAGATGAGTGTCTTCCCCCAATAACTGCTTGCAAAAACCAGTCACGATTCGACCCGCGATCGCACCAATGACAGCGCCAACAACAGGAATCGGAATCAAAGCTTGTCCGATAGTAGCTCCAGCAGCAACAATGGCTGAATCAGCACAAGCAAATAAACTTAATTCAACGAATTGATCGGCAGTAATTTCCCCTCGGTTCAAACTACCGACTAAACTAGCAACTTCCAAGCCTGCACTCACAAAAGCACCAGCTAAAGGTGCAGACATTTGGGTAAAATTGGTTAACCCATAAATAACTGTTGCCGATATACCACTAAGTGCAGCTCCTTTTGCGGTATCAATTCCAATTTCTTGCCAGTCTTCGGGGGTTAACTCACCCTTAAAAACGTTTTTACCTTGCTTATACTTAGCGTAAAGCTTAGTAGCAAATCGAATACTACCACCAATAACCGCGCCTTTAACAGCAACGTTACCAAAATCAGCCAGAGTAGGTTGAGCCTCGTAGCGTATCCCATCCTTAATTTGTTTGTGTTCTTGCTTTAATTCATGCTCTTTGCGGTCTAGCGTATCGTCAACTTTGCCTATTTGCACATCTTCATAGTTAGACGATCCAGCTTGAACAGTCTGACTGAAAGGACGACCCGACATCTGCTCTATTTCTTGAGCTTTTTCTTGTATTTTTTGAGCAGTACGACTTGTTATTCCCTCGACTTGTTGCCCTTTCAATATTTTATCAATAATTTCATATTGGTTTTTAGGGATATGGTAATATGACCCATCTCTGCCAAAGTTTTCGTATTTCTTCATGTGGTCGAGAACGTGGTCTAAATTATTGCCAACCCCATTCACAAATTTAGACTGTACTTTAATACCATCAATTAAATAATCTTCCGGTGCTGTTCTACCCACTCCCTCAAAAGTAGCGCGAGTTTCAGAGGAGTTCAAAAGAGATTTTGCATTGCGAATACCAACTTCCACTTGCTCAGCTATTTCACCGTGTTTTGTGCTTGTGTTTCCCAGAATTTTTTCGGGACTACCTACAAAATCACGAACTTTATCAATCTCTCCGACCGCTGCAAAAAACGCTCGGTCTTGTTTACTGAGTTCCGTTGCAAGCTGTTCTGCATGGCGCAGATTTTCCTGGGCTACTATTGCAGCAACGAATTGAGTTGTCAGATGTCTATCTTCTCTGTTTTCCATGTTTAAAAAAATAGCAGCATTACTCCCTAATTGCTAGAGGATAATGCTGCACTCCAAATTATAATTACATTTTCAGGTCTACGGTCTTTTTAATAGACTCGCTCAGGGAAGTAATGGAATTGATTAAAGTCCCCAGCCTTTGTTTGAGAGCTTGGCTAAAATTCAGGTAATTCAAAGGTGCATTCTGCTTGAAGTATTGCAGTTCACTTTGAATCAAGTTAGCTAGTTTGACAGTTTCCCCCTCAAGAAGATTGACTTCTTTCTTGGTTATGTTGACTTTAGCTGTGTCACCTTCAATTTCAAGAGCGCGGTTGTTGGCTTCGTTCCCAATTTTCTCATTCTCGCTACTTGTCCAAAAAGCACTACCAGCCAAAGCTACACCACCAATCCCCCAGCCAATCGGCCCTGCTAGTGCCAGCAGTGCATTTCCAGCCACCATACCGCCACCACCCACAGTAAGAGCGCCACCTCCTAACCAGGCTAAAGCAGCATTAACGGCGGCTGCACCGGAAAGAGAAGCAATCGCAGTACCTGTTGAGGCTGTTCCAAAAGTTGTGGCAATTGCCATTGCTGCTGCTGGCCCAAAACAGGCAACTCCTGCTCCAGCCATGACTCCGGCACCACCTGCTGCGGCGGCTACATTGCTGTTATGAGCCGAATAAATTAGATCCCAATCTTCGCCAGTAATTTCCTTGAGCTGAAACTTCAGTTTTGTAACAACTTTGCTAAATTCTTTTGGCGAATTGGCCAGCGTGTTAATGTAATTTTCGCATAGTTGGATAATCTCAACCCCACGATTAACTCGCGTTTGATAAAGACTTCCAGCGGCATTTTGTAAATACTCACAATCTCTTTGGTACTTTTCTACTGCACGGCGCAGTTTCTCTTGTGCCTCTTTTTTGTATTCGTGGTTAAACATTTACGGGTAAATACCTAATTATGAGGAGTTTGTGTTGATAACTCTGTCCAGCAGATAACTCTACCGCGCAAGCAGTGAGCCTTCCCCCGATTCCAGGTGTAAAATTAATCACGATCCTGCTTTCCCTGATCCTAATCTAACTACCTTTAACAAAGAAACTAATAAGCATTAGGAATCGTGTTAGACTTTGATTATAAAAAATCCAGAAACCTATCCCCTGCAATGGCATCCTCTAACGATCGCTTCCCCGAAGCTGCCCGCGACTGGGACTTAGAAACTCTTTACACAGACCTAGCATCCGCCAAGGGAAAGCGGCTCACGCCCACAGAGAAACAACATCTACGGGGTCTACTCTGCGGCTACAGTCCCGCCGAAATTGCCGAAAGACTCAGTAAAAACCCCAAGGGAATTGCCGTAGATTTCTGTAATACTTTATACCAATACGTAAAAAATCTTGTAGGTAAAGCTGATGAAAAAGTAGAAAACTGGAGGAAGATTTGTGAATGGCTGGAGGACGCAGGATATAAAACTCAGCCATCTGCCGAACCTGAATCAGGTGATTGTTTACCAATAAAATTCTTAATAAAAAAAGCAAATGTAGTTGTTGATAAAAATCAAATCATAGTTGATATAAACCTGCGAATAGTCGCCTCCTCACCTTCAGAAATTCCCATTATAGAAAACTTCGATATCAATGGCAATGGTGCAAACTAACGAAAGTGCGATCGAACTGAGATGTTGCACCATTCTCAATTACTTGTTTATGAACAGGCAAGATGCCTGTTCCACAAGAAAATTCACTCTTTGTGGAACAGGCATCTTGCCTGTTCTTGAGAATGGTGCAAGATGTGCGATCAAATCAGCTTAATGTTAAACCGAATAGCAATAAGGGCGGGCAAAATGCCCACCCCACATACTAGATATCAATTTGATATCAGACTTAAATTTTCAATACCCCCAGGGGAATTCGAATCCCCGTCGCATCCGTGAAAGGGATGTGTCCTAGGCCTCTAGACGATGGGGGCGGGTCGTTGCGTTTGCTTGTGTTCCGCACCTTTATTACCTTAACTAATCTTTCCCAATCTGTCAACTACTTTGCGAAACTTTTTTTTCTACTCGTCCCAAAGCACGTCACAGTAGGCTTTGAGGATGGCCGCGCAATTGCCGATCGCCCCGAGATGAGCAATTTCAAAGCCGTGGGTGTTCTGGGTGGGGAAAGCCAAACAAGCGGCGCGGGCTACGTGGCCGAACTTCATGGCGATCGAAGCATCGCTCCCAAAACCGCTAATTACGGCCAACTGCACCTCTACATCGGCTGCTGCTGCGGCTGCGCGCAATTGGGCGTTCAATCCTTCATCGTAGACTCCGTAGCCGTCCTGAACCAGCAAAACCGGGTTTTCGCTGTCACGAATCGGGTATTCCGGCGCCAGAGGGCAAATTTCCAAAGCGATCAGCGCGTCCAACGGCTGGCGCTGCGTGAAATACAAAGCTCCGATCGCCCCAACCTCCTCCTTCGCCGACGCTACCAAATAAACATTCACCGCAGGCTCTTTCAAACATTCCGCCAGAGCCAGCAAAATCGCCACTGAAGCCTTGTTGTCCAGAGTGTAGCTCGCGATCCAATCCTTCAACCGCAGCGGGCGCTTGCGGTGCTTTCCCACCACCATCCGCGTGCCCGGTCGAATTCCGGCCTCGGCTAATTCCTCGGCGGTACACTTAGTTTCGATCCAGGCATTTTCCCACTTTAAAGAAACATCTTCCTGCTGAGCTTTCTGAGGAGATTCGTGAGAAACA
The DNA here is from genome assembly GCF_036705265.1 of Microcoleus sp. B4-C2. Lineage (NCBI taxonomy): Bacteria > Bacillati > Cyanobacteriota > Cyanophyceae > Oscillatoriales > Microcoleaceae > Microcoleus > Microcoleus sp. B4-C2. The sequence continues at coordinate 21,758 of NZ_JAUBUB010000018.1, read as the reverse complement.
TGGCGGGAACCGAAGCTGAGAATGCCGCTAATTGTTTGCTTGTCTCCGAGCAAATCCACCACGCCTTCGCCGTAAACCCAAGGAAACGAGCCGCCCAATCTGCGGACTTCCACGCGGCCACTCTCGCCTATTGTTTTAACTAGGGCCCCAATTTCGTCTTTGTGGGCGGTAATGGCGATCGACTTTTCGGGATTGCGACCCTTAATTAGGGCGATGGCATTGTCCGCGCGATCGACCCAAGCATTCACTCCCAGGGCGGCGAATTTTTCCATCAACCGCTGGTTAATTTCCGATTCCGCACCGCTGGGTGAGTGCAGCATTACTAATTCTTCGATTGTTTGGAACAGGCGATCGAACTCTAACATTTTTTATTTTCGTTTTTAGGAGCGAATTTTGACGACATATATTAAAGCACATTTACCTACTATTTCCCCGGCGGTACACTTAGTTTTAATTCAGGCATTTTCCCACTTGAAAGAAACATCTTCCTGCTGAGCTTTTTGAGGAGCGTAGGAATGAAGCAATTGGACGCAGCAAAGGGCGATTGAGTAACAAGATTCATGCGATCGCGTGGATGCGTTGGGCAATCCGTTGGAGTTTCACCTCACCCCCCGACAAACTGGTGACGCGAGCAGGAGGCGACCAACTGCAGCCATTACTGGTGGCGGATACACTGCTGGCTAACAAGGGCTATGATCCAGATCAGCGTGTGATTGACCGCCTCAATGTCGAGGGGAAGATCACCGTCATTTCACCTCGCCGCAATTGCAAGACCCTGGAAACTTACGATGCTCAATTGTACAAAGCCGGTCATTTGATTGAGAACTTTTTCCCCAAGCTCAAGCAGTATCAGGCAATCGCCACGCGCTATCACCCTAGGGCTGTGAACTTTCCGGCGTGCGATTCTTCTGGCTGCTGCCGTCATCGGGTTGAATTGATGACACCCCCCCTAAATTAACTTGACAGTGCCGTAAACTAATATGCCTGACCTCTTGAGCACCTTCTTTTCTAATAATTTCATTCCTCACGGGCATTGTTACCTCTGGAAACCGGGGTTAGTCTGGCTGCACTTAACGTCCGATGCCTTGACTACCCTCGCTTATTACTCGGTGGCGTTTGCCATTGTTTACTTTACGAATGAGCGTAAGGATCTGCCTGCTCACACCGTGATGCTGCTGGTGGGTTTCTTTTTTATCTTTGCCTTATGTGGCACGACGCACCTAATGGGAATAGTGACACTTTGGCACCCCATTTATTGGGTTTCAGGACTGATCAAAGCTCTCACTGGTGTTTGGTCTTTCTATACGTTCACCTTTTTACTGATTCCCTTAATTCCAGTGGCGCTTGATGCGCCAAGTCCAGCTCAACTCGCCCTTACAAACCAGGAACTAGAAGAGAGTCGCCGCCGTATCCAGGCGATTAATGTGGAACTAGAGCAACGGGTGCAGGAACGCACAGCCCAACTGGAAGCTTCTAATCGCACCAAAGACGAATTATTGATGCGTGAACAAGTAATTCGGGCAGAGGCAGAGGCCGCCAACCGTGCCAAGGATGAGTTTCTCTCGATTCTTTCTCATGAACTCAGAACTCCTCTCAACGCGATCTTAGGATGGTCAACGATGTTACGGCAAAAAAACCTGAGTGAGGATAAGGTGGCGCGGGCTTTGGAGACGATCGAGCGAAACGCAAAGTCTCAAGCCCAGCTCATCGAAGACATCCTCGATGTTTCTCGCATCATCACAGGTAAACTGCGCCTCCGAGTCCGGCCTGTCAACCTCGTGCCGGTGATTGAATCGGCGATTGAGTCTGTACAATTGGCGGCTGAGGCAAAGTCTATTCGCCTGCAAAGCGTGCTCGATTCTGAAGCTGGCCCGCTCTTGGGTGATGCCGATAGGTTGCAGCAAGTTGTGTGGAATCTACTTTCTAATGCCCTCAAATTTACCCCTAAAGACGGGCGAGTCCAGATTCGTTTGCAGCGGGTTAATTCCCATGTTGAAATTACTGTCAGCGACACTGGGGCAGGCATCAGCTCGGACTTTCTACCGTTTGTCTTCGATCGCTTCAGCCAGCACGACAGCACGACTACTCGCAGTTATGGGGGGTTGGGTTTAGGGTTAGCCATTGTGCGTCAATTAGTTGAATTACATGGCGGGACTGTAACGGTAGTGAGTCCAGGGATAGGACAGGGGACGACTTTTACAGTCAAACTGCCGGTGATGATTATCCATCTACCACCGAGCGATCCAGAGCCATTAAACTCGATCGTCGAGGCGAATGGGAGGTTTCAGGCCTCGCCCACCCTTGAAGGCTTACAAATCTTAGTGGTAGAGGACGAGGCTGACGCGCTAGAGTTGCTGAGTACAATTCTGGAAAAGTATGGTGCTGATGTCATGGCTGTGGCTTCGGTCAAGGAGGCATTGACCATTATCGAAACCGCAACTGATCGCAGCCCCGATGTTTTAGTGAGCGATATTGGGATGCCGGATGAGGATGGCTACTCGCTGATCCGCAAGTTGCGTCAACTTGAAGCGCTGCAGGGCGGTAGGCTACCCGCGATCGCGCTGACGGCTTATGCCCGGAATGACGATCGTCAGCAGGCACTATTAGCAGGTTTTCAGATGCATTTGACCAAACCCGTAGATGCTGCCGAGTTAGTGGCGGTGGTGGCCAGCCTCACCGGACGTACAAGCAGGTGCTAAAACCCAGGTGTTCAAGAACAAATGTTGCGTTTGAGAATAATGGGCTTTTTGTCAGCAGCACAAACCTCTGTTAACTTGATTCAGGCAACAAGTCTACTGTATCCAGGATAGGAAGCACTCTGAGTGGTTATCGAATAGAGCCTGCATCAGTGCTAGATTCTCTAGGGTGCGAATTTCATCTTTGCCAGCGGTAAGGGCGATCGACTTTTGGGGATTGCGGTCGGGAATTAGGGCGATCGCATTGTTTGCACGATCGAGCCAAGCATTCACTCGCGGGCTGGCGAATTTTTCCCTCAACCGCTAGTTAATTTCCGACTCCGCAGCCCTGGCGAAGTGGAGCCTTACTAACTGTTCAATTGTTGGGAGCAGTCGATCGCACTCTAACATTTTTCAATTCCGTGTTTTGCAGCGCCTTTTGACATATATTAAAGCATATTTACTCTTATGAACAAAAAAATAACTCTCTGTAATGATATCTAGCGCCTTCTCAACAAACTCGGAATCAGCCGGATTGGTTGACTAAAACTATCGCCTTCAGGTTGAATTTGCAGAGTTCAACTCGATTTACAAGCGGTGCAAAATGTGAATTAAGCTGTGGAGCATTTAAACCAGTAAGGAGGCTAGTAGGGTGCGTCAGGAGTGAACCCTTACGCTGAAACGGAAAACCTTAGATGCTGACGCACCTTACGCAAGCCCTTTAAATGCCGAACAGCTTATTACTTAGGAATGAGAATTAAATAACTTCCACAAGTGTGTGGGATGGGCGTCCCGCCCGTCATGAGTGGACGGGCGGAACGCCCATCCCACAATAACAATTAAAATTGTAAGTTATTTAATTCGCGATCCTTAGAGGCTTTTCCATCATCGAACGTTATGTTAAAAAAATGAAAACAAATCTCCATCTCTCCCTATGCTTGTCCATAAACTTCAGCAACTCGTGCAGGGCCAAATTAGAGCAAAAAATTTAGGGATTAAATTTAACAGAGTTGCTAACTTTCAATTACCCGAACAATTAATTGTGCAAGGAAAACTGCATCAAGTAAACGTGCCTTTAGAGAAAGGCATGGACGGAGAATTTATAGAAGTGCTTTTAGACGACTGCTACGGAGTCGAGAAATTATCTGAATCGCTGACGACAACAATTATTGATATTGGAGCCAATGTCGGCTTATTTCCGATTGCTGCGAGGAACAGATTTCCCCAAGCCGTAATTCACGCCTACGAAGCTACTCCATACCTAGAAAATTATCTCAAACATCAATCTCAAATCGCAAATTTTACATATTTTATGGAAGCAGTAGGATGTCGAGATGGTAAAGTAGTCCTCGACATTCGGGAAGTTTCGGCAAAAACCCGATCGACAGTTAGCGAAAGCGGCGAAATACCAATGATATAATTTCGTAGGGCGATCGAGCGAATTGGTGGTAGCGTCGATTTAGCCAAATTATACTGCGAAAGTGCAGAATGGCTGTTATTTGAAGATCGAGATACTTGGCAACTTGTGCAAAACCTTTCTTTAGCATCCCGAACCTGCAACCCTCAAGGATATAGCAGATGTTGAAGAAGGAAGTTCGGCAACGGATTCGCTTTCTTCTGATGTAACGGAGCTCAGAAAGAAAGTTGGTTGTGCTGGAGTTGTGGTGATAAGTTACAGCAGAGGGAGATCAGGGTTTGGATCGCGGGCTTACAGTGGCATTTTTTTTGCGGAGTGGCATAACTACTCGGAATCCACAAATATGGCAATTCCTCAAGCGCTAGTGGGAGAGGGTAAATTAGTATTAGGTAGAGAAAAATCTACAGGAAGTATCGAAGTGCCTGTGCCATTCGGCTTGCCAGCAGGATCGGGCTGGTAAAGTTGGATACGATCGCGCCCAAGTCGTTTAGCTTGATACAGCGCTTGGTCGGCTGCTGCAATCAGAATTTCGGCTCCCGATTCAGATCCAGGAACAATACTCGCTACGCCCAGGCTGAGAGTGACGTAGGGGCTCACCTGAGAACCAGCGTGAGGCAGCTCCAAAGCTGCGATTTTGAGCTGTATGTGTTCGGCTACCAACACCGCGCCTTGAATCGCGGTATTGGGCAAAATAACGGCAAATTCTTCGCCTCCGTAGCGAGCTACTAAATCTGCTGGCCGATTGACTGCATCGGCGATCGCCGCGGCGACTTGTCGCAAACATTCGTCTCCGCCTTGATGCCCGTAAGTATCGTTGTAGCTTTTAAAAGAATCAATATCGCAGAGAATCAGGGACAGAGGCGTTTGTTCCCTGGCTTGTCTGTGCCACTCCATTTCTAAATACTGATCGAAACGGCGGCGGTTGGCTAGCTGCGTGAGTTCGTCTAAAGTTGCCAAACGCTCTAACTTGAGGTTGGCCGCTTGCAACTGCTGGTAGAGTTCTGCTTGCTTGATGGCGATCGCCAACTGGGTGGCCAGAGAAGACAGCAACTCTACTTCCAACTGCATCCACTGCCGGGGACTGCACTGGTGGGCCATCAGCAGCCCCCACAACTCGTCTCCTTGCACTAAAGGCACAACCAAATAAGCTCTCACCGCGAATTGTGCGAGCAAGTCAATTTGATATTGTGGCAAATCTGCAGCCAAGATATCGGCGATCGGTCGGATCGCTCGATGTTGGTACGCTTCGAGATAAAACTGGTCAAAACAGAAATTTTCCAGGGTTTCCCCCAACATCGGCTGGCAGTTGGCAGCTACAGATTCCACTGTCACCGCCCCCGTCGCCGGGCCGGCGCCGAAACTGCCGGTACAGGTGTTAAAGCGGACGATCATCACTCGATCGGCCTGAAGGAACTGACGCACTTCTGTCACTGTTGTGCGGAGCACTTCGCCCAAATCCAGAGACTGGCGGATGTGCTGAGTAATCGTCGCCATCAGCAGTTCTCGTTCGTTCTGCTGCCGCAGCGTCTCTTCTGCCCGCTTGTACTCAGTGATATCTTGAGCGGTGCCGAAAATTTGTTTGGGACAGCCGTCGGCTGTGCGGGCGAAAACTTGGTCGCGGCAGCGAAACCAGCGCCATTGGCCCGATCGATGTTTGAGCCGATATTCCAACTCCAAAATATGCCCGTCTTGAGTCGAGGGAAATTTTTTCTGGTGGGCTTTGAGCCTCGGCAAATCTTCTGGGTACACCAAACTGGAGTACAAAGCAGTTTGCATCTGTAAAATTTCTTGGGGAGTGTAGCCCAGCAATTTAGAAGCTTGACCGTTGACGTAGACGTTGCGCTGTTGGGTCAAATCGTAGATGTAGAGCAAATAAGGCGCCGCGTCAGCAATTTGCTGGATGAAATGCTGGCTCGATCGCAATTCTTCCTCCACCCGCTGACGCACTTGCACTTCTTCCACAGCTTGATCCCGCATTGTGCGGTAAGCTTGGATGCGATGGGTGAGGTCGGTCACGTCTTGAATCACCAGCAGCGCGTAGAACGATGGGGCATTGACCCCCGGCCATATTGATGACGAAACTGAGGGTGGAGATTCCCTAGACACAAAAGCACTTCTTGACGATCGGGAGCCGACAGTACCGTCTGATTCCAACTCAAGAGTATGGAGAACCCAGTCTCTAATCTCCTGTTCTTCAATGCCAGCCTCTACGGCCGGCACAGCAGTCACAGTAGTTTGCTGAATTCGCTGCTGGCCGTCTTGCCAAGTTGCCGGAATCAGGTGTTTGTGAATTTGAGAAGAAAAAATTGTTGGCGGGCCTCCTGCAAAGATTTGCTTGAAGCGAGTGGCGTACTTTAACTGACTCAGGTGAGGAAAATGGGTTGTGATCTTTGTTCCCAATATTTGGCTGCGGGAAATTTTAGTCCACTCTTCGAGACAAGTGTTCCAAAACAGCACCACAAAATCATCTTGCAGCAAGCAGGCGCCGACTGGTACGCTGTCGAGAACCCCAAACTTTTCCTTAATACTTTTGCTCTCCTCAATCATAGACCCCCGGCAAGTTGATTGATAGCAGTCAACAAGGTGTCAAAGGAATTAACATTGAAAATAAGAATGATATCTCCTTCAATGTGAAGCCTTTCAATCATGAAACTGGTCTGGGCTAATAAAACAACTGTATCAGTAGCTAAACCGCCAGATATCAGCAAACTAGCAATCGTCCCTTCGCTATAAGTGGGAATTGAATAGTTCAGGCGCTGCTGAAGTACGTTGCTGATTGCACCCATGACCCCATTAATTACAATATTTCCCACTTCACTTAGCGTACCAATTTTGACTGAATCGAGATCCTGAGTTCCAGCTTCTTCCCCTGTCAGCATTGTCACCAGCAGGGCAGCGCTGTTTGTGGGAAAGACTAGCTGGGCAATGCCTCCAAAGGAGCCTGTGAATTTGAGCTGGACAGCGGCGATTTGCTCGCCGTTGAGGTGTTGCTCTAACTCTTCTGCCACGTCGATGGGAGTCAGAATCTGAAGGTAGGGAATTTGCAAGCGAATCGGGGAGTCGATCATGTCGTTCAAAACCCCTGCGGCTTGACCGATCCCGATGTTGACGAGTTCTTGCAAAGCATCGAGCTGTCGAGTGCTTAATTTCATTGGGTGTTCTCCTCGCTGACACTGAGAGCTTTTTTGATCCACCCGATTAGTTCGTCTGAGTTGGGCATTTTGTGAATGACTGCTAGGGCTCCGAGTTCCATGCACTCGGAGCGTGTGCTGGCTTGGATGTCTGCGGTAATGACGATCACTGGAATTTTATATCCTCGATCGCGCATGGCTTGCAGGACTTCCCTACCTTCCATTTCCGGCATCAGCAAATCCAAGAGCATACAGTTTGGGGTTTTAGTGCCGAGCAGTTCTAGAGCTTCTGGGCCGCTGGATGCTTCCCAAGTCTCGTATCCTTCTGCTCGCAGGATTTTGCAGATTACCCTGCGAGTCAACCACGAATCTTCGACAACGAGAATTGATGTCACTACGTTCTCCTCCTTCTATTGTTTAGGACTGACCGGCGTTGCAGGTACTGCTTTTATCTTGACAGTAATTTAAAGTGCTGAGACGGTGTGCGATCGAGCTTCACTTGCAATTCCTGTTCTTAAAAACTAACGCATTAATGTATTGGATAGTTTAGTATCTTGGACTATGTGAAGAAAAAACCCGGTTTCTGAATGAAACCAGGTTTGCGGGATCTCTATTGCTCCTAACATGGGCGCTCAATTATAGATTACCAAACGCTTCCGGAGGGACTCTACTCGCTGTTTGGCCGTGGTATTGTCTGGCTCGCAGGCGAGAGCTTGTTCGTAGATTTCCAAGGCTTGAGCTGTTAATTTTTTGCGCTCGTAGGCGTGACCCAGATTATTGAGAGATGTAACGTATTCTGGCTGCAACTTCAGGGCTTCTTTGTAGTTGCGGATGGCGATGTCGTACTGTTCTTGGCCAAAGTGTGCAAAACCGAGGGCGTTGTAGATAACAGCTTGATTTTCTTCGCCTTCTAAGTCTTTGGCTTTCAGGGCTTTTTGAAACAGTACGATCGCCTGGGAGTAAAGCTTCTTATCTAGATAGATACTTCCTAATTCGTAGTATTCCTGCGCTGTTCCTTTTTCTACGGTCAGCTTATTTTCTAAGCGTTCCAGAGACATTTCCAGCTTCCGAGTTTTGAGAATCTGGCGCACCACAAACCAGGAAGTGCTGCCGAGTATAGCGAGCAGGACTGACAAGTAAATAATGAGCAAATTACTATCCATGTTTTTCTTAAAATTAGGTAGGTCTGTGGAAGGTTTTATTTATTTTAAGGCAGTAGAAATCTCTGATATCTGCCTCTGCAACTGTATAAAAAACAACGAAATAGCGATCGACTGGCCCGATCGCGATTTCTGAAAAAGCAAGAGTCCAGAAGTAAGAACAAAGAAGGAAAGTTTGTCTCAACCTCCTAAATTTATCAGGAGTTTTCCTTCTCTGGCAGACCGTTAAATCTTTCTTACTTCTGCTTTCTGCCTTCTGAAAATCAAGCTAACTTTCAGCCTCCGGCTCGATTAGCCATTTCCACGACTTTACCGAATGTTGCCGGGTCAATGATCGCCATTTGTGCCAGCATTTTGCGGTTGATTTCGATGTTGGCTTTTTTCATGTTGCCGATCAGTCTGCTGTAGCTCGTGCCGTGCTGGCGCGATGCAGCATTGATCCGAGCAATCCACAGGCGGCGGAAATCGCGTTTGCGTTTTTTGCGATCGCGATAACCGTTACGCAGGGCCTGCATCACCCGTTGGTTAGCTGTGCGGAACTGTTTCGACTGTGCGCCTCGGAAACCCTTGGCTAATTTGAGAATTTTTTTGCGGCGCGCTCTGGCGACATTACCGCGTTTTACCCGTGTCATCTTTAATTTCCGTTAAACTTTACAAGTATGGAAGCATTAACCGCACGTTAGCGTCGTTGGTCTCGTCGATGACGACCAGCTTAGAGAGACGGCTTTTGCGAGCTGAACTTTTGTGCTGTAGCAAGTGGCTTTTGTAAGCTTTGCGGCGCACAATTTTACCGCTGCCGGTCGCTCTAAAGCGCTTTGCGGCTGCTTTGCGAGTTTTGAGTTTTGGCATGGACTGGTGTTATTTGGACACAAGCTTCAACCGTATCACATTTGTGGTACTTTCTGCAAGGGAGATTTGCGGGTTGGGGGCGGCACTGTATTTACTGCGATATACAGGAGGGGCGATCGGGCGATCGGCTAATCTTGTGGTTGTTTGCTGCATAACAAATAGTATAAAATGTTATACTGCCGTTGCGGTATCATAAAGCCTTATCAACAGAGTTAATATTTGAAAGCTGTTCGTGAGGCAGGATAATTAAATTGAATATCCAACCTTAATTATTGATTCGGGCGCTTACATATCCCATGGAAAAAATCCCTGGAAAATATCCATTGCTCAGTAATGACAACTTCAACGGACATTACTTTGCTAATTATAGCGGTTCTGGGGTAAATGAGGTACACAATTCCACTAAAAAAGCTTGATAACACAGGGTTTTGGCGTACTCCATCTTTCTGAGAAAGGCTATATGTCATAAATGTACTGGCGAAATCAATAAGTGCTTAATTGGAATTACCCGAAATATAGCGTAAAAGCTTCAGCCGGGAAAGATTCTTGGGCAAAAGTTCCTTGGATAGCAATATTTAACAACCTTGTAACTGAGAGTTTCCAGTCGTGGTTTTACGGGAGCATCTCATATTTGTAAAAACACTTCTTCTGGCTGCTTCCTTCTGACTCTTTCCTCCTGCCTCCTGCTCCGCAGCAAGAGAGCCTCAAAACTCCAATTTCTAGCTTAGCTGCTTTCATTGAGATGCTCCCGGTTTTACTGTGTTTATTTCGCGCCTACTTCTCGGAAATTTATCCTTCTCTCAATCAAGGAATAGCAGATCAAAGAAATACAGCATATTCCATGTATATGTAGTACACACAAGAAGAGAGACGCGAGTAAGGTGCAGATACACCCGTCAATCTACAATCTTTATCAAATATGAAGCAGATCCGCACCCTACCGATTAACACCACATAAGGAATGAGAATTAAATAACTACCACTCTTGAAAGTGGGATGGGCCTAAGAGCCCGTCCTTTTTGGACGGGCTCTTAGGCCCATCCCACAATAACAATTAAAATTGTAAGTTATTTAATTCCCGATCCTAAGCCTCGTTACTCGTTTAAATGCTCCACAGCTTAGGGGATGTCGCTCACCCGATGCGACCATCCTTATGATTAGGGGTTACTATGGCATTTGAGCAAGACTTAAGTGTCAAATAATTTGCTAAACTTATCCATAGTTAATCGCCGAGAGAAAGTTCTATGTGGAAAGTGGCAGAATTCGCAAAATTAGTGGGAGTCTCAAGCTCTACGTTACGGCGCTGGGAAAAGGAAGGCAAGTTAATCCCTGAGAGGACACTGGGTAACCAGCGTGTTTATTCAGAAAGTCACCTAAATATAGTCCGGAACCTCAAAACCGGTAAAACGCCACCCCATCGGGTGATCGTATATTGTCGCGTCTCGTCCACTGGACAAAAACAAGACTTACTTCGTCAGACACAAGCTATGGAACAATTCTGCTTGGCGCAAGGAGTTGCTATCACAGACTCCATTCAGGAGATTGGGGGTGGACTTAATTTCAAACGTCCCAAATTTCTGCAAATCTTACAATGGGCGATGCTGGGCGATGTTAGGGTATTGTACGTGGCCCATAAAGATCGCCTGTGCCGATTTGGTTTTGAACTTGTCGAGCAAATTCTAGAGTGGAATGGCGGGACAATTATCGTCGCCAACGCCGAAAGCCTTTCACCGCATGAAGAATTGACTCAAGACTTGCTTTCCATAATCCACTGTTTTTCTTCCCGCCTCTACGGACTGCGGAAATACAAAGCTAAAGTTAAGAATATTGTAGAGGGTATAGATCCTTGTTCGGATTCCTCTATAGTGAATCAAGTAAGCAGCTCCAAGTAAGTTTAACTATATTTGGCGTCAAACTATCGCTAAAATTGAATAACAATGAAGCAACCTTGGTGGCCAAACACCTAGGATTTTGGCACGTAGTATTTAATTGTGGATTAAGCCGGAGAACCCAAATGTATAGCGATGGGAAGCTTTCTGACTCCAAGGTACTCAACCAAGTCAAAAAAATTCTCACCAACCACGTCAAGAAACAGCCTAAATTCGTTTGGATGAACCAGTTGTATAGTCGAGTTTATCAAAATGCTTTGATTGACTTGAAAGATGCGTTTAGTCGATATCGTTCGGGGAAAGCAGGTTATCCAAAATTCGCTAAGCTGTGGAGCATTTAAACCATTAACGATCCAGGTAAGGTGCGCCATTCGCGAACACTTACTATACATGGGAAACGCTTATTGACGCTGGGCCCCCTACTATCCTCCTTTAAAGATCGAACAGCTTAGCCTCCGGGGAGGTATTGAAGTTGGATATAGTAGTGAACTCTCAATACAAACCTTTCGGGATTTTCGGGATTGGGAATTAGACGCGGATTTTTGCAATCTACTAGCAAATCGAAAGTGTCTAACACAGTGTGACCGATGATTATGATATCGCCTAAAACCATTACCGCATCAATCGTTTCGCGCCCTTGCATTTCAATGATAATCGGCCCAGTAAAACCCACTGTTTCTTGTCGGCCATCAGCATATTTTGCTATTTCCTGACCACCCATTTCAAAGGTGGTAGTTGCCACGTGATTTATCCGTGGAATCAATCCCAAATCGAAAATCGAAAATCAGAAGAGCCCCCGCATTTATCTGTGGGGTCGCCTCTAAAATCTAAAATCTAAAATCTAAAATCGATTGACTCCTAATTCTTAAACCCAGGTGTTCGCAGACTTCTACAGGAATAGCTGTGCGTACCGTACCAGTATCTATGAGTGCTTCTGCTTCGTACACGCGCAACAGATTTGGATTGAGCAATCCTCTCTTGACTAACTCTGCATCAAAGGCATTCGTTAGCTTGACTTTGACTCGAACTGCACCCATATTTTTGCGGGATTGAGTTTGAGCGCGATCGAGATTTATCATATCGCCTCTTTTCGTCTAGAAAGTCTACCTTTGATTCTAGCCCTAATTGATGGTTGTAAGGTTCGCAATGCACACCCTACAAGTAGAGTTTGTACGTAAGTCTTACAGCGTATTTCTGGTTTAGGAAGTGCAGTAGGGACAAAGGCTTTCGCCGTATCCCTACGGGGTTCTATCACTCTTGTGGGGAGTAGGGGTTGGGCCTAAGAGCCCGCCCTAAACATACAAGTTAAATGCACAACAGCTTACTCATCTTCTGCATAGATAAACCGATACAATTCGCTAGGATCTGGTTCAGCGCTTTTCTCAGCAAAATCCACTGCATCGTCAATTACTGCTTGAATCTTACGATCGATCTCTTTCAATTCTTCAGCCGTTGCCAAAGTTCGATCGATCAACTCAGCAGCCAACTTCTTAATCGGATCGCGGGGGAACCAATATTCCTTCTCTTCCTTAGAACGCAACTCATCAGGATCGGCCAAAGAATGGCCGCGAAAGCGATAAGTCAAAGCCTCAATCAAAGTCGGCCCCTCGCCGGCCCGCGCCCGCGCCACAGCTTCCTTCGCCACTTCCCGCACCGCCAAAACATCCATCCCATCAACCTCAAAACCAGCCATGCCAAAAGCATGAGCCTTCTTGTAAATCAGCGGGTCAGAAGTAGCTCGCTCGTGGGCCATCCCGATCGCCCATTTGTTGTTTTCCACAACATAAATAATCGGCAACTTCCACAAAGCCGCCATATTCAAACACTCAAAAAACTGCCCGTTATTTGCAGCACCATCGCCAAAAAAACAAGCAGTCACGCCATCGGAACTCTCATCCCCCAAAGCTTCGCGCCGGTACTTCGATTGAAAAGCCGCCCCGGTAGCTACAGGAATCCCCTCAGCCACAAAAGCATAACCTCCCAACAGTCGGTGTTCTGCCGAAAACATGTGCATCGAACCGCCGCGGCCCTTCGAGCAACCAGTTTCCTTCCCGAACAACTCCGCCATTACCTCCCGCGCCGGCACGCCCGCGCTCAAAGCGTGAACGTGATCGCGGTAGGTGCTGCTAACGTAATCGGTGTCATCCCGGCGCATCGATCGAATCACGCCAGTAGACACAGCTTCCTGACCGTTGTACAAGTGGACAAAACCAAACATTTTGCCCCGGTAGTACATCTCAGCACACTTGTCCTCAAAATAGCGCCCCAAGACCATATCCTCGTAGAGCATCAAGCCCTCATCCCGAGAAATGGTTACGCTTTGCGCGTCAAAAACTGGTAAAGTCCGTTCCTGAACCATAAATAATTAATAGATGGCAAAAGTATAGTCATTTATTGCACAGGACATGGGAGGCGTCAAGTCCCTCCCCCTTCACTTTCACTTTGAGCGGATTAACCCGCCTCGGCTGAACTACGCAGCTCTCTATCCCATTGCTGAAGGCATTTGGGATTGCTTTTCTCAGGATGTTATACGCAGCATTAACATCAGAATTAATTAATTGACCGACTGATGTTTTGTACAAACCTCTCTTGATTCGCTTACCCTGGAACACAGGGTCTTTATCGGTTTTTCCGTAAACAGGGATTGGGTCTAGATTCAGAAAATTTGCGCGCGAAGTGTAAGATTCTTCTTGCACGATCACCTTAATCCCAACCAACCGAGTCTTGTATTCCAACATCTCAATTAATCGAGCGTGAGGAATACTGACAAAGTTTTGATTAGTTTGCTTTCCTAAATCAATCTCGGTTTTCCACTGTGCATTCTTACCAATTACTAGCGTCCCAATTTGTTTCGCTGCCAAATGGTCAACAATTAGGCGACTTGTGTGATGCAAGTAATTATTGACTTTTTGGTGGATCCAGCGAGTTAAGCGTTGAATGCGGGGTGAACTCTTGCGGCTTCCTTTCAACTGAGATTGTAACTGTGCTTTACGTTTGTTGTAGAACTGGTTGATTGATTTCAATGGTCGCCCGTTAATCAACAGAGGGATAAAACCCGGCTGATTTGAAGTTAACGCCACTAAGTTATCCAATCCTAAATCAATACTAGCTACAGAGTTGCCGTTACTAACGGTGGACTCCGGTTCATCATAAATCACCTCAATTACATAGGAATCGCATTTGGGAACCAGTCTAACTTGACAAATTTGAGCGGAATTGACTTGAGTTTTGATTAAAAGCTTCGTACCCGAAAGCTTGATAATTCCTTTTCTCAACTGTGTAGTGCTAATCGCTTGAATCGTGTAGACAAGAATGTTTCGCCCTTTAGCTTTATCTTTGTACTTCGGCAGTTTTGGGCCACCGGTGAATTTAGAGGAATCGGCTTTGTAAGCTTTGACCGCTTCAAAGAATGATTTCCAATTCTTATCCAATATCATCAAGATTTGTTGGCTAACCGATTCAGGTAAAGCCTTGTAGGCTTGATGATGCTTCATCAAACGGTTCATTTCGTTGTAGTTGATATAGCCCCATCCATAGATAAAACTCTGACGAATGACGTAGTTAGCGGCATTGTAGAGATTTTTGGATTTAAAAGCTAATTCATCAATCAGTGGGAAACGGTGTTCCGTAGATTTAATGATATGTCGTTCTGTTAGTTGCATCCAGACTCTCCATTCGTAACGAGCGAAAAAATTTCATTTAACTCTCGTGACTATATAATAGTCCTATTGTTTATTGATGCTTACCATCTTAATGAAGTTTTATAATACCCGACGATCGGTTTCCTAGACATCTAAATTTAAACCCACATCTTGCACCATTCTCCAGAACAGGCAAGATGCCTGTTCCACAAAGAATAGATTTTCTTGTGGAACGGGCCGGAGAACCCGTTCATAAAAGGCTTATTCACAATGGTGCAACATCTCAGTTTAAACCCAGATGGGACACAACCGCAGCCGAAAACGATCGCACCTTGACTCCGCAGCAGTTCACCAATTGTTAAAATGAGTTTGGCCATCGGGGCGGATTGCCGGGACTCGGAGAACAAACTCCCATCTAAACCCCATGCACACGAATGATATAATTCCATTACTCTCAAACCCGAAAATGCTCAAGAGTCAAACTACTCATTTAGCTGACGGGCCATGGGCCTTTGCATTTTCCTCACTGTAAAACGCCCTAGAGGGAAAAAAATCAGAGTATCTCTACGGCAAGTCCAACATACCGTGAATGGGGCGGTTGGAAGCCAACACCAGAATTTTTGATTTGGTTTGCGGGAGTATGTCACTTAAGATAGGCTAATTCAGTTGCTAGCGCTTTGGGGAAGTGGACAGTTCTTTAACTTATGTTAATTCCACTAGATTACTACCGGATTTTGGGTCTACCGATTCAAGCTACTGCCGAACAGTTGCAGCAGGCTCACCGCGATCGAACTTTACAGCTTCCGCGCCGGGAGTATTCCGAAGTTGCGATCGTCGCCCGCAAACAACTGCTCGATGAAGCCTGCGCCGTTCTGTCAGACTCAGAGGGGCGCAAAGCTTACGATGCCAGTTTTTTAGCCAAAACTTACGATCGAGAGTCGGAAGCGGCACAGGAAGCCAAGCACCAGAGGTCAAAAACCTCAGCAGGCCCGGCCACCTTCCTGCAAGACGCAGGAGAAACCGTTCCGGCAGAGTCCAAGGCTTTAGAGGCTGCTCCCGACCCCCACACTCCAAGTATTGAAATCGATGACAACCAATTCGTAGGAGCCCTGCTCATACTGCAAGAACTGGGAGAATACGAACTCGTACAGAAGCTGGGTCGCCCGTATCTTAACAATGGCAGCATCGCGATCGCAGAAGGTCGTTTCGGCGACCCGCAGCTCGTGAGGCCAGATATAGTTTTAACCGTCAGCCTTGCCTGTCTAGAACTCGGCCGCGAACAGTGGCAGCAAGGTCAGTACGAAAATGCCGCAAAATCATTAGAAGCAGGTCAAGAATTGCTGCTGCGCGAAAGCCTATTTGCAAGCGTGAGGGGTGAAATGCAAGCCGACATATACAAACTCCGTCCGTACAACATTTTAGAGCTATTATCACTTCCCGAAGAAAAAGTCGCTGAGCGTCGCAAGGGACTGGAAATCCTGCGAGAAATGCTTCAAGAACGAGGCGGTATCGACGGTTCGGGAGACGATCGATCAGGTTTAGGAATAGAAGACTTCCTCCGGTTCGTGCAGCAAATGCGTAAACACCTAACTAGCAGCGAGCAGCAGGCGCTATTTGAAGCCGAAGCCGGTCGCCCCTCCGCAGTCGCCACTTACCTCTCGGTCTACACCCTGTTAGCCCAAGGATTTGCCGCCAGACAGCCATCGATGATCCGTCGGGCCAAGCTGATGCTGATGCAGCTCGGTCGCCGCCAAGACGTTCACCTGGAAAAAGCCGTCTGTTCCCTGCTGCTGGGCCAGACAGAAGAAGCCAGCAGAGCCCTCGAACTCAGTTCGGAAAAAGAACCCCTGGCCTTCATTCGCGAACATTCCCAAGATTCACCCGACTTGTTGCCCGGACTGTGCTTGTACGCCGAACACTGGCTACAAGAAGAAGTGTTTCCCC
Source organism: Microcoleus sp. B4-C2 (assembly GCF_036705265.1). Taxonomy (NCBI): domain Bacteria; kingdom Bacillati; phylum Cyanobacteriota; class Cyanophyceae; order Oscillatoriales; family Microcoleaceae; genus Microcoleus; species Microcoleus sp. B4-C2. The sequence goes on along the minus strand of NZ_JAUBUB010000018.1, from coordinate 5,052 downwards.
ACTTCCGCGACTTGGCCAACGAGTCAGTGTCCTTGAAAGACTACTTTGCCGACCCGAAAGTACAAGCTTACCTAGAAGCTTTGCCACAAGACGCAGAAACCGCCAACGAATGGGTCGTCGTGCAGCCCCGCGCCGGCAAGCAGCCAGGGCGACTGCAACCGACAGCAGGCCGATCGCCCGCTGCCATACCCGCACAGCCACCCACAGCCAAGCAGGGAGCCAGTACGGTCACTTTGACCCCCGTACCGGGCGAGGCTTCCACCGCAGCTTCGGGAACGAAATCCCCGGCAACGGTGGCCACGCCGAGCGCTGTTGCCCCTGTCTCTCTCCCGATAGCTACAGTGCCACACCCTGCAGAATCGACTTCCAAACATCGCAGACGCCAACATTCAGGGCGCAGCGGAGCAAGTGGCAAGGGGCTAAAGGGCGATTTTGTCGATCGAGCGCGCACCAAGGCAACAGAAATTACCGCCCAAGTCAAGTCCATGCCTCCAAACAAGCTGGCTTTGCTTCTAGTGGCAGGTGTCCTGAGCCTGTTATTCCTGTGGTTAATACTCAGTCTGTTGGCTAGCGCGATGCAAGCCCTATCAGGCCCCCTCCAAGGAGAGCAAGCCCTCGTTCGCCTGGAAGAACCGCCCATAGAAATCCCTGCCTTGGCCGCAACCCCAGAACCGAGCGCCACAGGCGCAGTATCGGGAGCAATCACTGAGGAATCAGCCGGACAAATAGTTCAAAGCTGGCTATCGGCGAAAGCAGCGGCTTTGGGCCCCAATCACGCTGTCGAAGAATTAAAGCAAGTTCTCACAGAACCGGCTTTGTCTCGCTGGCAATTGATGGCGGAAGCTCAACAGCGTAACAACGCGCACCAGCGTTATGTACACAAGCTGCAAGTTAATGGAGTTACCACAAATCCGACTAATCCCGATCGCGCCCAAGTAGATGCCCAAGTAGCGGAAAAAGCCGAAGTGTTCGATCGTTCTCAACTCGTTTCTTCCCGCAATGAAAACCTGCGGGTGCGCTACGACTTGATCCGCCAAGAGGGACAGTGGCGGATTATGGATTGGCAAGTGATTAAGTAAGAAATTGGTAATTAGTAATTGGTAATTGGTAATTTCTGCTTGCTAATTACTAATTCCCAATTTCTGATTATTAGGTGAGTTTTTAATATCAAATCCGTTAGCATCGGAATAGTAAATTCGAGTTCACTGTTGACTGTTGACTGTTGACTGTTGACTGTTGAAAGTGAACAGTGAACAGTCAACATCATTCCGGTGTTACCGGAAATGATATAATTCCAAAAGCGGGAGTTTTGAAGTGCAGATTATTGTTGAAGGCTGGCGTTTTATTTATCATTCCTATTGCGTAGTCAATCAATTTCAACTGCTGGAAATGCTCGATCGCCCGCGAGGACAAATTGAGCTTTTCCACCGCGATATGCCCTACATAGATGCAGCTTGGGAGACGAAAATTAGTTTGTTCGATCGCCCAAATGAAACATTACTCCGCAGCGTTAAGAGTCCGGCGGTAAATCAGTCAGCCGATGTTACGCTGCGAATGTACTGCCCGTGGAACTTCTGGGCATCCAGCAGCGCCGAAACTTGGGTATTTGCAGCGACAGAATGGGGTATTATTACTCGTAGAGGATTAAGGGCGATCGGGGTTAAGTCGATCGCAGAAACTCAGATTAACTCAGAAGTAAAAATTATTACACCGTCGGCCTGGTCAAAAGCCGGCTTAATTCGCAGCGGTGTTGAGGCCGATCGCATTGCCGTCGTACCTTTGGGAGTCGATCCTAAGATTTATTATCCTGCTGCGGGCGATCGGCGTCAATCGCTGCGCGAAAGTTTCGGCTGGTCAAACTATTTTATATTTTTAAACATCGGAGGACAAACGGATCGCAAAGGTATTCGCCCTTTATTAAAAGCCTTCGCTGCGGTAGTTGACAAATATCCAGATGCGAGATTAGTTTTAAAAGGTTCTGAACTGCTTTATCCGTCGAGAGATGAGATTGCTGAAGCCAGCCGAGTTATGCTCAACGATGCCGAAAGAGCGAGGGTTTTACCGAGATTAATTTATACTGGTACCCAGCTATCTTTTGCTCAAATAGCTGAGTTTTACCAAGCAGCCGATGCTTATGTTTCTCCCTATTTGGCAGAAGGTTTTAATCTGCCGGTGTTGGAAGCTGCTGCTTGTGGTTTGCCGGTTATTTGCACGGCGGGCGGCGCTACAGATGATTTTACGCGATCGGACTTTGCACTGCGGATTGAAAGTAAATTTATGAGTGTGGTAAGTGACGGGGAAACGTTATTTATCTTAGCTCCAGAGGGGGAACATTTGATTGATTTGATGTGCAGGGCGATCGAACAGCCTGGATTGGCTGCGAAAGCGAGGGTTGCGGGCCCGGCTTTTGTGGCTGAAAATTTTACTTGGAGGCGCGTAGTCGATCGATTGCTTGAGGTTATGGGAGGAGATAAAAAGAGAGAGGAGAGGTCTATTTTTGAGCCAATAATTTTGTAGTTTGGGCGTTTCAAGCCCTAGATGGGGAAATAGGTATTTTCCGGCAAGAGTGACCAACACCAGGGCGTGCGAAAACTTTACAATTCCGTTTCAATCCCTGATAGGGTTTTAGGTTTTTTCCGGCAGTCCTAACCCGACTGCCGGAATCAGTATCACAGGTTTCAATCCCTGATAGGGTTTTAGGTTTTTTCCGGCCTTAACAAATACTCAGGAATCTTAGTTGCTTCCGTTTCAATCCCTGATAGGGTTTTAGGTTTTTTCCGGCTCAATTTCCTAGACCGTTTGACACAGAACAATTGTTTCAATCCCTGATAGGGTTTTAGGTTTTTTCCGGCTCCCTCCACTACTTGGTGATGGTATTTTTGGCTCACAGTTTCAATCCCTGATAGGGTTTTAGGTTTTTTCCGGCGCCATTAATAATGATGCAAATTTTGCTGCAACTATGTTTCAATCCCTGATAGGGTTTTAGGTTTTTTCCGGCCATTTCAAGCTCTGACTTGGTGGCAATTTCAGGAAGAGGTTTCAATCCCTGATAGGGTTTTAGGTTTTTTCCGGCGAAGCCCGGAAACTCCTAAAAGTAAATCCCTAAGTTTCAATCCCTGATAGGGTTTTAGGTTTTTTCCGGCGGCAGCGCAAGACAAGTCTAGTAAATCCTTAGCCTATGTTTCAATCCCTGATAGGGTTTTAGGTTTTTTCCGGCCCCCACATATTGATTGCTAGCGCGGCCTTTATTGTTTCAATCCCTGATAGGGTTTTAGGTTTTTTCCGGCGCTCGATTGCCCGCCCGCTACCATAATCCAAAATACACGTTTCAATCCCTGATAGGGTTTTAGGTTTTTTCCGGCATTATCCACTACACCCATAGCCGCCGACGCTTCCGCGTTTCAATCCCTGATAGGGTTTTAGGTTTTTTCCGGCCAAAGATTGTATGATACTCTCGATAAATTATTTAGTTTCAATCCCTGATAGGGTTTTAGGTTTTTTCCGGCCCGATTGAGCTTTCTCCAAAAACATCAGTAAGAGCGTTTCAATCCCTGATAGGGTTTTAGGTTTTTTCCGGCCTCTGTCAACCCCAAAGCTTCTTCAGCTTGCCGTAAAGTTTCAATCCCTGATAGGGTTTTAGGTTTTTTCCGGCCTTTCATTATTCGCGCACGTTCGGCTTCCTGACTTGTTTCAATCCCTGATAGGGTTTTAGGTTTTTTCCGGCTATCCTTACGGGCCCGATGAGTGCCGGCCTTATGGCGATCGTTTCAATCCCTGATAGGGTTTTAGGTTTTTTCCGGCCATAGCGAAAAGACTTGTTCTTTGTAAGCCAAGTAGTTTCAATCCCTGATAGGGTTTTAGGTTTTTTCCGGCGGCATTTTTCGTGCGAGTTTGCTTTTGGATGCTTACGTTTCAATCCCTGATAGGGTTTTAGGTTTTTTCCGGCTCGAAGCTCAGAGTCAACAAAAGCTTTCACTCGTTTCAATCCCTGATAGGGTTTTAGGTTTTTTCCGGCTCAGCGTTAGCTCTGGCAGGTGTCGCCAGTATTGGTTTCAATCCCTGATAGGGTTTTAGGTTTTTTCCGGCGGCGATGTGAAACGAAAATCGCCATTTTTCAAGCTCGTTTCAATCCCTGATAGGGTTTTAGGTTTTTTCCGGCAAAACACTCAACACACCAGTCGGGGAGTTGATTAGTTTCAATCCCTGATAGGGTTTTAGGTTTTTTCCGGCTTTTAGCTGGAATGCGCCTCAAAAAATCTGGTTAAGTTTCAATCCCTGATAGGGTTTTAGGTTTTTTCCGGCTTAACGGCAACAACTTTTAGGGATTTAGACTTTGTTTCAATCCCTGATAGGGTTTTAGGTTTTTTCCGGCAATTTCCACTGGTGCGAGTGGATAGATTTTTTGGGTTTCAATCCCTGATAGGGTTTTAGGTTTTTTCCGGCGGCGACACGACGGGACTAGAGCGGCGTTTAAGCGTTTCAATCCCTGATAGGGTTTTAGGTTTTTTCCGGCTCATAAAGCTGAAAGGTAAAGTTCTATTTCTATTTGTTTCAATCCCTGATAGGGTTTTAGGTTTTTTCCGGCCAAGACAACTGCTACGTATCCGCAGGTATATTTTGTTTCAATCCCTGATAGGGTTTTAGGTTTTTTCCGGCTAAGCGGTGGCTAATCCCACAAGAGGACTGACATGGTTTCAATCCCTGATAGGGTTTTAGGTTTTTTCCGGCTGAACATTTCCACTGTTCGGGGCTGATTGTTTTAGTTTCAATCCCTGATAGGGTTTTAGGTTTTTTCCGGCCGGTGATCAATCCCTGAGCAACCAATTCCCCAGCGTGTTTCAATCCCTGATAGGGTTTTAGGTTTTTTCCGGCTCCGGCATTGCCCGTCGAACAGCGTAAACCAGTTTTCCTGGGTTTCAATCCCTGATAGGGTTTTAGGTTTTTTCCGGCTAAATTAGATTACCTTTACTTATATCAATACTCCGGACAGTTTTTAAGCAGCCAGAGTACCATAAGACAAGACTGAAGGAAGGTTAGGGTGATTTAAAATCA